>CAYGQY010000261.1:0-3519 GCA_964352195.1 uncultured bacterium | reverse complement strand
GATGGCCCTCGATGTCGATGGCCAGCTCCAGCAGCTTCTCCTTGCTGAGGGGCTCTCCGACCAGGGCGTTGGCACCGAGCAGGCCGGCCACGATCGCCGTGGCGCTGCTGCCCAGCCCCCGGGCGGGGGGCACCGCCAGACGCACCCGCGCCTCCATCGCCACCGGCTCCTCGCCGGCCTCCTTCCAGACCCGCTGGGCGGAGCGGTAGACGAGATTGTCGGGCCCGCCCCGCAGATGGGAGCCCTCACTGCCTTCGATCAGCAGGTCGAAGCGCTCGCCGTCCCCCTCGATGCAGCGGAGCTCAAAGCGGTTGTTGAGCTCCAGGGCCGCCCCCAGACAATCGAAGCCGGGGCCCAGGTTGGCGGTGGTCGCCGGCACGTCCACCCCCACGCCCTGCCCGATGCGGGGCCTCACCATCACACGCGTTCTGCTCGCGTCAGTGTCCCATCTCCCCCGCGGCCGCTTCTGCGGCTCCTGGGGAGGCGGCGGTGGGCGGGGCCAGCTTCAGCCCAGCAGCATCCGGGCCCGGCAGGCGGCGCTGAACAGACCGGCCTGGGGATCAGCCAGGGCCCGCAGCGGCATGGCCCTCAGCACCGGCGAGAGGCGGCCCTTGGCGGCGAAGGGTTCCAGGAAGGCGGCGGAGCGGAGCTGGGGCAGCAGCTTGCCCGCCGTTCCGCCCCCCAGCCAGAGGCCACCGCGGCAGAGGCTCTGCAGGGCCACATCACCGGCGACGGAGCCGTAGGCCCCCAGCCAGAGGGCCAGGGCGCCCGCCGCCAGGGGATCGGCCTCCCCGGTCCCTGCCGCCGCCACCAGTGCCGGCAGGTCCGGTCGCTCGGTGCCCCCCCGTCGCTCCGCCTCGGCCCAGCAGCGGGCCGGCTCCGTCAGGGGGTGATGGCCCTCGGGATCGTGCTCCGCCAGGAGCCAGCGGGTCACATGGCCCAGCCCGGTGCCGCTCACCACCCGCTCGATCGAGACCCGCTCCAGCTCCAGGTCAGCCGCCAGCCAGCGCTTCAGCCGCCACTCCTCCTCCGTGCGGGGGGCGAACTCGCCATGGGAGGCCTCGCTGGCCACCGCGATCAGGCCGCCGGGTCCCGGCACGCCGAAGGCCACACCCAGCCCGGTGCCGGCCCCGAGAATCGCCACCGGCCCGGGCTGCTCCACCCCCGGCCGCAGGCACACCTGCTGGGCCGCGCTCAGGTGGGGCAGGCCGTAGATGAGCACGGCGAAATCGTTGACGATCTCCACCTGACGCAGCCCGCAGGCCACGGCGAGGCTGGCCCCGTCGAGCTGCCAGGGGAGATTGGTGAGCGTCGCCCGGCCGGCCACCACCGGGCCGGCGACGGCGAAGCAGGCATGGGTGGGTCGCTCCCCTCCCCAGGCCGCCTGAGCCTCCGTGCCGGCCAGATGGTGCTGCACCAGGCGGGTCAGGTTCTCCCAGTCCGCCGACACATAGGTGGCGCAATAGTCCTGCTCGAGGCCACCGTCTTGAACCCGATAGCTGGCCAGCAGGGTCTTGGTGCCGCCGATGTCGCCGGCGAGCAGGGTGGTCATGCCGCCTGGAGCAGGGTCGCCCCCCGCGTGGCGTTGGCCTGCACGGCCGCCGCCACCAGATCGGCCACGGCCACCGGCCCCAGATCCCCGTCGCGGCGCGAGCGCAGGCTGACGGTCCCCAGGTCGGCCTCCTGGGCGCCGATCACCCCCAGCACGGGAATGCGGGCCTGCTCGCCGTTGCGGATCAGCTTGCCGAGTCGATCGCCGCTGGAATCCAGGCTGGCCCTCACCCCGGCGGCCCGGAGCTGGTCCAGCAGCCCGCGGACATAGGGCAGCACCGTATCGGTGACGGGCAGGAGCCGGATCTGCTCGGCGGCCAGCCAGAACGGGAAATCACCGGCGTAGTTCTCCACCATGATCCCGAAGAAACGTTCCAGGGAACCGAAGATGGCGCGGTGGATCATGATCGGTCGCTGGCGACTTCCGTCGGCGGCCACATAGTGAAGATCGAACCGCTCGGGCAGGTTGAAGTCGAGCTGGATCGTGGAGCATTGCCACATCCGCCCGATCGCATCCTCGATCTTGATGTCGATCTTGGGGCCGTAGAAGGCCCCGCCGCCCGCATCGATCTTGTAGGGCCAGCCCTTCCGATCCAGTGCCTCGATCAGACCGGCGGTGGCGAGCTCCCACACACCATCCTCCCCGATCGATTTCTCCGGCCGGGTGGAGAGATTCACCTCATAGGTGTGGAAGTCGAAGCTGGAGAGGATCGTTTCGGTGAGATTGAGCACCCCCAGGATCTCGTCACCGATCTGCTCGGGCAGGCAGAAGATGTGGGCGTCGTCCTGGGTGAAGCCGCGCACCCGCATCAGCCCGTGCATCACCCCGGGACGCTCATAGCGATACACGGTGCCCAGCTCGGCCCAGCGGATCGGCAGGTCGCGGTAGGAGCGCAGGGTGCTGGCGTAGGTGAGCACGTGGAACGGACAGTTCATCGGCCGCAGCTGGAACTGTCGCTCGTCCACATCCATCGGGCCGAACATGCTCTCTTTGTAGAAGTCCAGGTGGCCGGAGGTCTTCCAGAGGCTGAGATCGGCCACGTGCGGGGTGTAGAGCAGCTCGTAGCCGGCGGCGAAGTGGGCCTGGCGCCAGAAGTCCTCGATCAGCAGGCGCATGCGGGCGCCGCGGGGATGCCAGAACACGAGGCCGGCTCCGGCCTCATCCTCGATCGAGTACAGATCCAGATCGATGCCCAGCCTCCGGTGGTCGCGGCGCAGGGCCTCCTGCCGCCGCCGCTGGTGTTCGGCCAGCTGCTCCGGGGTCTGCCAGGCGGTGCCGTAGATGCGCTGCAGCTGGGCCCGGGTCTCATCGCCGCGCCAGTAGGCGCCGGCCACGCTCTCGAGTTCGAACGCCCTCGGGTCCAGTTCGGCGGTGTTCGCCACATGGGGGCCGGCGCAGAGGTCCCACCACTGGTCCCCAAGGGTGTAGAGCGTGATCGGGTCCTCCAGGCCGGCGAGGATTTCGAGCTTGTAGGGCTCGTTCTGGGCCCGGATCCGGGCCTCGGCCTCGGCCCGGCTCACCGTGATGCGCTCCAGGGGAAGCTTGCGGCCGATGATCCGCACCATCTCCTTGCGGATCGCCTTGAGATCCGCCTCGGTGAAGGGCTCGGGATGGTCGAAGTCGTAGTAGAAGCCGGATTCGGTCCAGGGGCCGATCGTGACCTGGGCCCGGGGGAACAGCTTCTGGACCGCCATGGCCAGCACATGGCTCATGGAGTGGCGGATCCGGAGCAGCTCGGGGCTCTCGCTGGTGGCGGGCAGCTTCAGGGCGGGCGTACCGGTGCCGGGAGCGGAGCCCGCACCGGCGGGGCGCACACCCGGGCTGCGGGGGGCATCGGCGGCCGTCCGGGGTGCAGGCACAGGGTTCGGCGGGCGTGACGGCGATCCTACGCACCGCACCCGGCGACTCCGGCAGCCGTCCTTCCCGTCGCTTTCTAGGCTGTTCGGGTGAGCGATCGACCCGTCCCC
>CAYGQY010000260.1:0-3531 GCA_964352195.1 uncultured bacterium | reverse complement strand
CCCCCTCCCCATGGCCGCCGACAGCCTGCTCAAGTCCACCACCCGCCACGTGCGGATCTTCACCGCCCGGGTCGAAGACGGTGAGCTGCTGGCCGATCCTGGCCGCCTCACCCTGGATCTTGACCCCGATAACGAGTTCCTCTGGAACGAGGCGGTGCTGGGCACGGTGCAGCAGCGCTTCCGGGAGCTGGTGGCCTCCTTCGCCGGGGAAGAGCTCAGCGAATACAACCTGCGCCGCATCGGCTCCGAGCTCGAGGGAACGATCCGCCAGCTCCTGCAGGCCGGGTCACTCCGCTACAACCCAACGGCCCGGGTCCTGAATTATTCGATGGGTCTGCCCCGCAACCCCGACGCCTCGTGAGCCGCTCCCGCTTCGACCCCCCGGGCCGCAAGGCCCCACGCGGGCGGACCGGAACCGGTTACGCCACCAACGGCCGTGATCGCTACGTCAGCGACGAGCGCTTCGGCGATGACCCCTACGACGACGGCCCCCGCGGCCGCAGGCCCAACGGCCGCACCGCCGGCTCCGGCAACGGCGGCAATGGGGGGGGCGGCGGCAAGGGCGGCGGCGGCAACGGCGGCGGCGGCGCTCCGATTCAGATGAACGTGGCCACCATCGCCGTTCTGGCCGGCGTGCTGGTGCTGGGCATCGGCATCGGCACAGCCCTGTCGACGAACACCCCCGGCAACCAGGGCAACATCGCCAGCAGCCAGCAGCTGGATCTGGCCGTGCCGGACCCGGAATTCTGCAAGCAATGGGGAGCCAGCGCCTTCGTGATGGACGTGGAGCTCTACACGACCATGAACCCGAGCAGCAGTTTCGTGACCCAGCCCACCCTGCAACCCGGCTGTGTGATCCGGCGGGAGAACTGGAGCGTGCTGCAGAAGGAGGGCGCCGTGACTTCCGAGCAGATGCGCCAGTGCAAGCAACGCATGAATACCTTCGCCTACATCGGCTCCATCCGTGACAGACCGATCGTGCGCTGTGTCTATCAGACCGACATCAGTGGCAACAAGTTCCAGACCAGGGGCATCGCCGGCGCCGCCGATGACTCGGTGGGCATCACCCCGGAAGCCGATCAGTTCTGAGCGCCGGCCACGGCCTCGCTGGTGACGGGCACCCGGATCTGGGGCTGCCTCAGGGGGCTGTCCGGGCTGGCGAACACGGGCAGCACCTCTCGGCGGAAGGCTTCGGAGGCCCGGGAGCAGTAGCGGGCGGGATGGGAGATCAGCTTGAGCTGGCGCCGCACCAGCAGATCCGCCACGACCGGGCGGTGCAGGCTGCCGGTCGCCAGTTCCCGCTCGATCGACACCACCGGCAGGAAGGCCGCACCGAGGGCGCTCTGCACGGCGTTCTTGATCGCCTCGAAGGAATTCAGCTCCATCTCGATCTTGAGCCGTCCCACATCCAGCCCGGAGCGGGCCAGCAGCTGGTCCACCATCTTGCGGGTGGTGGACTGGGCATCGAGGCAGACGAACCCGAGCCGATAGAGATCATCCTTGTGCAGTTCGCTCAGCCGGGACAGCGGATGCTTGACCGGAAGCACCAGGGCCAGCTCGTCACTGGCGTAGGGCACCACCTGCAGCAGATCTCCCAGATCGGATGGCAGCTCACCACCGATGATGGCCAGGTCCACCTGGCCGTTGGCCACGCTCCAGCTGGTGCGGCGGGTGCTGTGCACCTGCAGCTGCACCGCCACATCGGGATACTTCTGGCGGAACAGGCCGATCATCCTGGGCATCAGGTAGGTGCCCGTGGTCTGGCTGGCCCCCACGATCAGGGAGCCACCCCGGAGGTTGTGGAGATCATCGAGGGCCCGGCAGGCCTCCTGGCACTGGCTGAGGATCCGGTCGCAGTAGCTGAGCAGCAGATGGCCCGCCTCGGTGAGCTGCGCCTTGCGACCGCCCCGATCGAACAGGGAGACATCCAGCTGTTTCTCGAGGTTCTGGATCTGCAGACTCACCGCCGGCTGGGTGACGTAGAGGCTGTCGGCAGCCTTTTTGAAGCTGCCCTCGCTGGCGATGGCCCGCAGGATTCGAAGCTGATCGAGGGTGAAGGGCAAATCAGCCATGGGGTGGGCTCGGCAGGGCCTGGCTCCGGCTGGATCCGTGGACTCTAGAAGGAAACCCTCTGCACCACTGGCTCCCCAGCCCAGCCGTCACAGGCGCTCCGCCAGACTCTGCCCCTGCCGAGGCCGCCCGTTGCCGTTGCCCCTTCCCGGCCTAGCCCTGTTGATCCCCGCCTTCGCCGGCAGCGGGGGAGAACCCCTGCGGCTGGCCCTGGCCCCCCATCGCTCCAGCCTGATGATGCTGGCCCTGCTGCTGGGGTTCGCCGTGCTCCACAGCGGCGGCGCCGCCCTGAGGCCCTGGGCCGAAGCGCGGGTGGGGGCACGGGCCTGGCGGCTGCTGTTCGCGGCGGTGAGCATTCCGGCGGCGGTGGTCCTGGTGGGCTTCTTCATCGCCCACCGCTACGAGGGCCTCCGGCTCTGGAACCTGCAGGGCACTCCGGGGTTGATTCCGCTGATCTGGGTGGGCACGGCGATCAGCTTCTTCTTTCTCTACCCCGCCACCTACAACCTGCTGGAGATCCCCGCGCTGCTCCGGCCCCAGGTGCGCCTCTACGCCAGCGGCATCATCCGGATCAGCCGCCATCCCCAGGCGGTGGGCCAGGTGCTCTGGTGCGCCACCCACCTGCTCTGGATCGGCAGCAGCTTCATGCTGGTCACCTGCGCGGGGCTGATCGGGCACCATCTCTTCGCCATCTGGCACGGTGACCGGAGGCTGCGCGCCCGCTTCGGGGCGGCCTTCGAGGAGCTGAACGCCAGCACCTCCGTCCTGCCCTTCCGCGCCGTCCTCGACGGTCGCCAGCAGCTGGTCTGGGCCGAGTTCCTGAGGCCCGCCCAACTGGGCATCGCCATCGCCATCGCCCTGATCTGGTGGAGCCACCGCTTCCTCGGCCTGGCCGCTCAGGCCTTCCTGGCCGGACCACTGGGCGCCTGGCTGGGCTGAGCCAGTGTGCTGACAGGCGCGCAGGCCGGGCGGATGGCCCCTGATCTCGGTCCCACACAGAGTGCGACCGGCCGGGGGAGGCTGCCTACACTCCGTGGGCCCGTAACCGGAGCTGGATGACGTCGGCTGCTGAACTCGCCTGGTTGATTCCCGTGCTGCCCCTGGCGGGGGCCGCGATCACCGGCCTCGGCCTGATCAGCTTCAACCGCACCGTCAACCGGCTGCGCAAGCCGGTGGCCCTGCTGCTGATCAGTTGTGTCGGGGCGGCGGCGGTGCTGAGCTTCGCGGTGCTGGCCGAACAGCTGGCCGGTGCTCCCGCCACCGAGATGTTGTTCAACTGGGCCAGCGCCGGCAGCTTCAACCTGCAGATGGGCTTCCGTGTCGACGCCCTCGGGGCCGTGATGCTGGCGCTCGTCACTACCATCGCCCTGCTGGTGATGGTCTATTCCGATGGCTACATGGCCCACGACAAGGGCTATGTGCGCTTCTTCACCTATCTGGCCCTGTTCAGCAGCTCGATGC
>CAYGQY010000259.1:0-3531 GCA_964352195.1 uncultured bacterium | reverse complement strand
CTGCTGCTGGTCACCGGTCCGCTCTGGAACTGGGAACTGAACGAGCGCTGGTCCGTACTGCCGCCCGCCGCCCTGGCCCGGAGTGCGCTGCCGCCCGGCGGGGGGGCGGCCGTTCCGGTGTATCTGGAGGGCGATGCCGCCCAGAGGCCCTCCCTGGGCTGGTATGCCGGACGGAAGATCCACCGACTCCCCGACCGGCCGGAGAGCGGGATCAACGGACCGTTCGATCTGCTCCTGAGGGCCGGCGACCCACCAGCACGGATACTGCTTCGCGACGGTTCACTCTGTCGACTGGAGGTGCTCGGTGATCAGGACTGGCAACGCTGGCGATGCAGGGTCGGCGGAGCGGATCGAGCCGGTGAGGGCTGAACGGGAGGAGAGGGCCAGCCACCGGGCGGTGCTGGTGGCCGCCACCGTCTTCGCCGTGACGGGGCTGGCCCTGCAGTGGTGGCGCCTGGAGGTGCTCTCCGCCTCCTACGACCAGGGCATCTTTCTCCAGGTGATGTGGAACGGGCTGCGGGGGCATCCCTTCGAGAGCACGCTCTCCTCCCAGCTCTCCACCAACGTGGTGCATGCCGATCAGCTTCCTGCCCTCGGGTACCACCGCCTCGGCCAGCACTTCACGCCGGCCCTGCTGCTCTGGATGCCGCTGGTGGCCGTGGCAGGGGCCTGGGCCCTGCCGCTGGTGCAGGTGGGCCTGATGACCGCCGCCGGCCTGGCGCTTCACAGCCTGGCGTTGAAGCAGGTCGGCCAGCCCCGGCTGGCCGCCTTCCTCGCCTGTTCCTACTTCGGAGCCAACGCGGTGCTGGGACCCACCTGGGGGAACTTCACCGACCTCTGCCAGCTGCCCCTGGCCTTCTTTCTGCTGCTGCTGGCCCTTGAGCGGCGGAGCTGGTGGCTGGTGGCCCTGATGGCCCTGCTGCTCCCGATGATCCGGGAGGACACCGGGGTGCTGCTGGCGGGCGTGGCGCTCTGGATGCTGATTCGGCGGCGGGAGCTGTGGCCGCTGGCCCTGGCCCTGGGTGTGGTGGGTCTCGGCTGGGTGCTGGTGGTGACCAACCTGCTGATGCCCCTGTTCAGCGAGGACAACGCCCGGCGCTTCATGGTCGAGAACTTCGGCCAGTTCCTGGGCGGGGACGAGAAGGCCAGCAGCCTTGACGTGCTGGGCAGGATCCTGGCCCAGCCCACGGCCCTGCTGGGCGAGGTGCTGCATGAACCGGGAGAAACCATCCGCTATCTCCTGGCTCAGGGTCTGCCCCTGCTGTTCGTTCCACTGATCTCTCTGGACAGCTGGCTGCTGATGGGCCTCCCCTTCCTGGGGCTGTTACTGGCACGGGGGAAACCGTCGCCCTTCTCGATCAACGTGCGCTACGCCCTGCTGGTGGTTCCCGGCCTGTTCGCGGGGGCGGTGCTGTGGTGGCAGACCCACCCGCTGGCCTTCGGTGGGCGCCGGCTGCGGGCCTTCTGGGTCGGGGCGATCGTGCTCTCCCTGCTGTTCACGATCGGCAGCAATCCGAACCGCAGCCTCTCCTTCGTGATTCCCGACAGCGTGACCCCATGGATCCATACCTCTCCGGTGCGCCTCTGGCAGCACGGACGGGCGGCACGCCGGGTGCTGGCCGCCGTCCCGGCCGAAGCCAGCGTGGCGGCCAGCACCCCGCTGGTCCCGCTGCTGGCCCAGCGGGAGGTGCTGGTCCGGTTCCCCCGCAGCTGGCGCTACCTCGACCGGCAGGAGCAGGCCCGAGCTGTGGACTGGCTGGCGGCGGATCTTGAGATCCTGAGCCGGCATCTGAGCGTCTCCCGGGGCGACCGCGTCGAGCTGGCCCTCAGCCTGGACAGGGTGGATGAGCTCTCGGGTACCTACGGCATGGTGGCGCTCGAGGATGGGGTCCTGCTGCTGCAGCGGGGTGCATCCGATGATCCGGCCGTACGCCGCACCTGGGCGGACCAGCGCAGCCAGCTGGAGGCGGAACTGGCACGATTTCCCCAGCCCGGTTGATCGGCGCTCGAGCCATCTGGGGACCCCACAAATGACAAGCCGGAACGTTTCCGATTTGTCGCGGCATGCACAGTCCACGCAAACACCCAGCCTGAATGATTCGATTCAGCCTGAATCATTCAGCCTGAATCATTCAGAACGATGCCCCCGGAATCACCACGAGGATGACGCCGGGGGCTCTCGCCGGGTCCGCATGGACGCGGAACCGCATGACATCGGGTTCAACTGCCTGAGATCAGACGGCGTACTCCGCAATCGGCAGACCCTGCATGGAACAACTGTGACTCACGGGCACCTCCTCCTCGGGGGACATGGCCAGCCGACGATGCATTCGGGCCGATGGCCGAAACCTTCGAGCCCACATCATTGCTGACGGGACGATTCATGATAAGCCCTCTCCGGTCGGACTGCTGGCCAGACCGGGGAGGCAACACCCCATGAAAAAGCACCTCCCGAGGGAGATGCCGTGATCGAAGGCAGGGAGGCTCGGGCCTCCCTGATAATTCAGAGAGCGTTACCCCGGGGCAGAACCTCTTCAGGGAAGACGAAGTTTTCATGCGGCTGGTCAGCCGGTGCCATCCAGGCACGCAGACCTTCATTGAGAAGAATGTTCTTCGTGTAGAAGGTCTCGAATTCGGGGTCCTCGGCGGCCCGGATCTCCTGGCTCACGAAGTCGTAAGCCCGCAGGTTCAGCGCCAGACCGATGATGCCGATGCTGCTGGTCCACAGACCCATCACCGGCACGAACAGCATGAAGAAGTGCAGCCAGCGCTTGTTCGAGAACGCGATCCCGAAGATCTGGCTCCAGAACCGGTTGGCCGTGACCATCGAGTAGGTCTCCTCCTCCTGGGTGGGCTCGAACGCCTTGAAGGTGTTCGCCTGCTCGGAATCCTCGAACAGGGTGTTCTCCACCGTGGCCCCGTGGATCGCGCACAGCAGCGCACCGCCCAGAATCCCCGCCACACCCATCATGTGGAACGGGTTCAGGGTCCAGTTGTGGAAGCCCTGCAGGAACAGCAGGAAGCGGAAGATCGCCGCCACCCCGAAGCTCGGAGCGAAGAACCAGCTGCTCTGGCCCAGGGGGTACATCAGGAAGACACTGACGAACACCGCGATCGGACCGGAGAAGGCGATGGCGTTGTAGGGGCGGATGCCCACCAGCCGGGCGATCTCGAACTGACGCAGCATGAAGCCGATCAGCCCGAAGGCGCCGTGCAGGGCCACGAACGGCCAGAGGCCGCCCAGCTGGCACCAGCGCACGAAGTCACCCTGGGCCTCCGGGCCCCAGAGCAGCAGCAGGCTGTGGCCCATGGCGTCGGCCGGGGTGCTCACCGCCGCGGTGAGGAAGTTGCAGCCCTCCAGGTAGCTGCTGGCGATGCCGTGGGTGTACCAGGAGGACACGAAGGTGGTGCCGGTCAGCCAGCCGCCCAGCGCCAGGTAGGCGCAGGGGAACAGCAGCAGACCGGACCACCCGACAAATACGAAGCGGTCACGCTTGAGCCAGTCATCGAGGACGTCGAACCATCCCCTCG
>CAYGQY010000258.1:0-3570 GCA_964352195.1 uncultured bacterium | reverse complement strand
GGGAACAGCCCTTCGGGATCCTGGCCCGAGAGGGTGAAGGCATCGGTGTGGCACACCCCGCTGGCCACCAGCCGCAGCAGCACCTCCCCGGCCCTGGGCGGAGCCACCTCGATCTCGGTGATCTCCAGGGGTTCTCCCGCGGCCCAGGCCACCGCGGCGCGGGATCGGATCATGGCCGTAAAGAGCGGGAACCTAGCAGGCTCCGAGCGGTCAGCCCCGGCGGAAGGTGAGGGAGGACGGACTGCCCCAGTTCCCCGCGGCGCTGTACCCGCGGTCATTGCCACAGAGGTGACGCAGGATCCAGAAAGCCCCTTCCGGACTCGCCAGATCCAGCTCTCGGCGGATCATCTCAAGATCCCGGGGCTGACCGTCGGCCAGCAGCCTCTCAACCCGGCTCTGCAGCTCGAGAATCGTGGCGGCGGCCTTCTTGCCCGCTTCCACGCCGGGCTGGTCGTAGGCGTTGACGTTGACCAGCTCGGCATAGAGACCCACGGCCCGCTCGAACAGGGCGACCAGGGCCCCCAGGGACCTGGCATCGAAGCGGCGCAGGGTGATCGCGATGCTCTGGCGGCCCCCTTCACTGAGGGCAGAGCGGGTGCCCTGCAGAAAACCATCGAGAAAGTCGCCGGGATTCTCCCCATCGATCGGCAGCACCTCGGAGGGATCGTCAAGCACCTCGAGAAAGGTCACAAAGAAATTGTCGACACCATCCCGCAACTGCTGCACATAGGCGTGCTGATCGGTGGAGCCCTTGTTGCCGTAAACGGCGATGCCCTGATGCATCTCCTGACCATCCCGGTCGAGGCGCTTGCCCAGGGACTCCATCACCAGCTGCTGCAGATACCGGCTGAACACCTCCAGCCGGTCCCGGTAGGGAAGCACCACCATGTCGCGGCGCCCCCGGCCCTCTCCGGCCGTATGCCAGGCGGCGGCCATCAGGGCAGCCGGATTGGCGACCAGCTCGGGCACACGGGTGGCCGCATCCATGCCGGAGGCTCCGGCCAGGAAGCCGTGCAGATCAGCCCCGATCAGGGCGGCAGGCAGCAGGCCCACCGCACTGGTGATGCTGGTGCGGCCTCCAACCCAGTCGAACATGTCGAAGCGGGCCAGCCACCCCTCCGCCTCGGCCCGTTGGTCCAGCGGGCTGCCGAGCATGGTGACAGCCACGGCCTGGGCCGACCAGCGGCCTCCGAGGGCCTCCAGCCTGGCCCGGGCCTGCTCCATGCCGATCCTGGGCTCGGGAGTCCCCCCCGACTTGCTCACCACCACCACCAGGGTGGTGCGCAGCCGCTCTCCCAGGGAGGCCAGGGTGCGCGCCAGTCCCTGCGGATCGACGTTGTCGAAGAAGTGGAACGGCAGTCCAACCCCATCCTCCTGCAGGGCCCGCAGGATCAGGAGCGGTCCGAGTCCCGAGCCGCCGATCCCGATCCAGAGCACATCGGTGAAGTGCTGGGCGCCGGGAGGAGCCAGGGCCCCATCCAGCACCTGCCGGGCGAACTGGTCGATCTGGGCGATCTCCGAGCGAATGTGCGCTCCAACCTCGGGATCGGGGGCCAGCTCCGGCGCCCGCAGCCAGTAGTGACCCACCTGGCGCTGCTCATTGGGGTTGGCGATCGCCCCGGCCTCCAGGGCCGCCATGGCGGCGAAGCCGCGCGCAAAGGCCGGCTCCAGCCGCTTGAGCTGACCGGAGTCGAGGGCCATGCGACTGACGTCGACCCAGATGCCCAGAGCGGCGTCATGCCACAGCAGGGCGCAGAAGCGTTGCCACTGGACCTCGGGGGACTGGGTGTGGAAGTCCGGAAGCGTCGTCATGCGCCCTGATCCGCGAAGAAGCTGCCGGAGCCGAACCTATCCGTGACCGTGCCGGGGGGGAAGCGATCGGGTCGCCCGCGGCACTGGCGCGGCCTTCGCTGGGGGGGTCTGGTATGGACAGCCACACAAACGACCCGCGCGGTGGGCCCCCAGCGTCAGTCCCGGTAATCTTTATGACAGAACTGTTTCAGGCTCCCCCTGTTGGTGGTCCGCGGCATCCAGCGATGGTTCACCGATCCGCTGGCCCAGGGAACCCGGATCGGATCCGCTGCGCTGGCCTTCGTCCTTCTGGCCCTGGCCGGGGGAACCTCCCGGCTGCCCAGACCCGCCCCGCTGCTGCTCACCGAACCGGGCCTGGCCTCCAGCCAGACCACCGACAGCAGCGATCCCGCCGGTCTGACCAGCGAAGGTCAGCGGCCTGACCCGCTGGACTTCAGCCCCGAGGAGCTGCGTGAACTGGAGCGTCGCTTCGGGGTCCATGGCCCCCAGCCGGCCCTGGCCCAGCTGTTCACCCAAGGCATCGACCAGCTCAAGCCGCTGCGATCCCACACCTTCGGACGCCTGGAGGAGCTGCGGCCCACGATCCTGATCGAAAGCCGCCGGCAGAACGTCAATCCGATGCTGGTGGCCGCCGTTCTCTTTGATGAGCTGCAGCACGCCAAGCCTGGGGAGGATCTGCCGCTCGCCGCCCAGTCGGGCCTGTTCCAGACCCATGGTCCGGCCCAGCTGGGGGTGAGCGAGATGATCCACCAGGGTCTGCTCGATCCTGATCCCTCCCCCGAGGACGTGGCCGCCGCCCGCCTGGAGCTGCTCGATCCCGAACGCAACGTGACCCTGCTGGTCGGGAAGTTCGCCCGGCTGATCCGGGCCCTCGGCCTGCCCACCGACCGGCAGCTGGAGGCCAGTGTGAGCCCGCGGGACGCCAAGGGCCTGGCCACCCTCGCCTACCTCCACAACGGCAAGCTGGATTACCCGGCCCGGATCCTCAGTTACATGCAGGATCCGGAACTCCACGCCCTGATCTATTCAACCCGCAAGCCGCTGCTCTCGCCGATCATCTGAACGCCCTCCGGCCGGGGCTGCCCTGCGGGCGGGCGGGCTCAGCAGAGTTTGCCCAGGGCACCGAGGCGCCGCTGGAGCGCCTCCCAGTCGAAGCTGCGGGGATCGGCCCTCTCTCCGCCCAGATCCACCTGGCGGTGAGTGGTGATGTGCTCGGGCGGAAAACCGAAACGACCCATCCAGTCGGCCAGAACCAGCGCCAGGGCGTCGTACTGGGCGGCGCTGTAACCACTGTGGCTTCCGGCGTTGTTCTCGCCATCGATCGGGGTCTCCAGGCTGACGTGGAGGGCGAAATTGTTCACCGAACCCACCAGGCGTGGATTGGTGATCACCCAGCTGCCGTTGAAGGCCGAGTTGCCGGCCCCGAAGGCCCGCCGGCCGGGATCAAGCACATCCACGATCTGGCCGTCCTCACCGATCAGGGTGTGGTAACTCACCTGGTCCTCGTCGCGGGGATGGGGGGTGCGGAAGGTCTGGACCGCCGAGCCGATCCCGTACACCGTTTCATGCAGCACCACCAGCTGGGGGGTGACATCGAGGGGATTGCCGAAGGCATCACGGCTGAACCGCTCGCCGTAATTGCTGGGGTCGATGTCGATCCGTTCCCGCCGGCTGGGCAGGGCGGCCAACTGGGTCTCCAGCCTCTGCCTGAGGCGGGGATCCCGATCGACGCACTGCCGGCGCAGGGGGGAGACCCAG
>CAYGQY010000257.1:0-3586 GCA_964352195.1 uncultured bacterium | reverse complement strand
GCACCGACGTGATCGTGTCCCCCACCCCCACGAGGCGGGGCATGGTGGCGGGATCGATCCGGCGGCGGGCCAGGGCCAGCAGGCTGGGGTGATCGTGCGGGGCCGTGCGCACGTTGAAGTCCTCGCCCAGGGGGGGCGAGCCCGTGCGCCGGGCGATCGTCCGGTTGATCAGCACCAGCAGCCCCACCTCCTTGAGGGCACCGCGCAGCAGCAGTTGCAGATCGGTGGTCCCGGCCTGATCGGCTGTCGCGGGTTTGAGCTGTTCCCGGTCGCCGACCCGGCCGAGATTGGGGGCCAGATGGAGGAAGAAGGCGTCTGCCAGGCCAGCGGCGGCGGCATCCTCCAGCAGGTCCTCCATCAGCGCCATCGCCACGCGCTGCAGCTCCCGCCGCCGGGCCCCATCCCCGCGGATCAGGTTGAACAGGGGATTGAGATTGAGGCTGGGAGAGAGGGCGTTGTCGAGCACAACGGCCCCCACCAGCCGGTCGCGCTCCGGCTCCGGCACCTCAGCGAGGATCTCGCCCAGGCATTGGCGCAGCCGGCGGGCCAGCTGGCCGGGAACGGCGGCCAGGAAGCGGAGCTCCTGCCCGCTCACGCCCGGATGGCTC
This sequence comes from uncultured bacterium, assembly GCA_964352195.1. Taxonomy (GTDB): domain Bacteria; phylum Cyanobacteriota; class Cyanobacteriia; order PCC-6307; family Cyanobiaceae; genus CAYGQY01. The sequence continues at coordinate 2,978 of CAYGQY010000257.1, read as the reverse complement.
AGCCGGCCGTAGCGGTCCTGCAGCTGCACGCCACCGGCGGCCAGCCCGGGCAGGTAGAGGCCGTCGGCGGCGGGATCGCCCGTCGCCCCAATCGCCTCATCCACCAACCGGTTCACCCCGCAGGGTCCATCGTGCTCACCGTTGGTGAGCACCTGAAACCGGCCCGCCAGTCGCCGGGCCGCGCGCACATAGCGGGGATCGAGCCGGCGCCGGCGCGGATCCTTCACCAGGTCCATGCAGACCCCGTCCAGGTCCTGGATGATGAGCAGGCTCCGGTCTTCGGCCAGGTCCTCGAGGAGTTCCGGTCTGCTCGGCGACGGCATGGCGCTCGGCGATGGCAAGGTGGTCCGAGGCGGGCGGGGCCTCGGTGTCCTCAACCTTGGCGGATCGGGAGCATCCGTCCCGGGGTGGGAGGACTCCCGGGGCCGGCACGGCCGCAGTCGGGGCCGGAGCGAGAGGTTGATGCAGCGCGATCGAGAGCGAGGAGGGACTCCCCTCCTCCGGTTCGGTCTGGTCCTGATCTTCACGCTGACCTTGATCAGTGCGGTGCAGGTCCGGGCCCAGTGGTCGGTTCCCGGAGTCCAGGAGGAGTCGGCCCCGGTCGCTCCGACGACCCAGTGGTGGGACCTCAGCAAGGCGGAGCGCTGTGGGCGCCGATGGTGCAGTGAGGTGTTCATTCCCTATGGGCCGCCGGCCCCGGGCGGAACCCCCTTCGTCGTGGCGGTGGACGGAAATCAGAGTGCAACCGCCGCTGAAATGAGCAGGCTTGTGGAGCGACGCTCCGAGACGATTGAAGCCAGTTTCCAGGCGGTGGTTGAGCAGCTGAGGCGATCGGACCGGGCTGTCTCTGATGTGAACCCGTTGGACGGGTCCGTTCCGGATCTGTCCGGAGATGGCCGGTCCATGCGCTGGTGGATGAGCAGGCCAAAACCCCTGCACCCCCTGGCACCGAGGATGGAAGTCGGTGTTCAGAATGATGCGACGGTCATCTTTGCCGTGGCCAATACAGAGATCAACTTGGCTCAGCAGATCATCGCCACAGTCACTGATGCGGATGCGCAGAACGCCGGCATCAGCAAACAGGATTTAGCAGCCCGCTGGCGCCAGGACCTGCAGGGGGCGATCAGTGATGCGGTCTGGGGGATTTCCTTCGATCAAGCCTATCCCTATGCGCGCCTGTTGATTGCTGCAGCCATTCTGGCGATCACGGGGATGATCTTCATGGTCGTGTCATCCCTGGGCAGGCTGCTTCGCGAGCGCTATCGGATCGTGCAGGGAAAGCTGAATCGTCACGATGCTCGGCTGAAGGAGAAAGCCATGGATCCCCAGGCCGTCTCCAGCCAGCCATCTGAGCGCAAGAAAGTCATCAAGTTCAGGCCAGTCAGTGTCATTGTTCGTCCCAGGCCTGATCCAGGTCGGCATGGCGTTGCCGATGGATTCCGCGGGGCCCTTCAGACGATCAAGGACCGGTTGTTCCATGGAGTTCCCCGGCTGGAGATGGACCGACGTGCCTTGATGCGCCAGGGTCAGAGTCTGGTGCGAGTGCTGCTGCAGATGCTCAATCTGCTCCGATGGAGTGTCCTGCTGGCTGGTCTGCTGAGTGGGTTGCTGGTCTGGCCCGGGACCCGTATCGTGACACTGGCACTGGCTCAACAGGCAGTTCTCATCCCGCTGATCTGGGTGATGGTCTCGATCAGTGAACTGTTGATCGATCTGTTGGTGAATCGTTCGATCAACCTGTGGGTTCGGGACTCGGTCATCCACCACCCGTTGTCAAACCGCTATCAGATGCGGGCGTCCACGTACAGCCGAGTGCTGAAGGGGGCGGGCCGGTTTGTCTGTGTGGTGATCGGCATCTACGCCACACTGATGACGTTGGGGGTGGATCCCAATGTGCTGGCGGGGGCCGGCCTGCTGGCGGTGGCTATCGGGTTCCTGTCCCGAAACATCCTGGAAGACATGATGAACGGTGCCCTCATTCTTGTTGCTGATCGCTACGCCATTGGTGATGTGATTTCGGTGGGTGCTTCCAGCGGATTTGTTGAAAATATGGACCTTGCTTCCACCCAGCTTCGTTCAGCGGATGGGGAGTTGATCACGATTCCGAATAACCAGATCCGTACGGTTGCCAATCTCTCAAAGGATTGGTCTCGTGTCAACTTTGAAGTGGATGTTTCAGCTTCTGCTGATCTCCGCCATGCTTTGCTGGTGATTCAGCAGGTGGCCGATGCCCTGTACAGGGATCCGGAATGGAAAGGCATGATCCTCAAGCCAGCTGAAGTGCTGGGTGTTGACAGAATTGCTCACTCCGGAAGCCAGGTGCGCGTCTGGATCACAACGTCCCCCTTGAATCAGTGGGCTGTTGGCAGGGAGTTTCGACTTCGTGTGAAACAGGCATTCGATGCGAACGGCATTGCCCTGGGTGTGCCCCAGCGCCGCCTGGAGGTTGATCATCCCCAGCCAGGTGATCCTCCAACCGGTTGATGGGCTCAACCCCTGGACGCACCCCTGGCGACTCCCCCCGCTCCTCACGGGGAGGGTCTGGCGGGGAAGCGCAGCGGAACGAAGATTTCGTTGCCATTGGCGGGATTGGTGTAGGTGGCATTCCCCTGGATCAGCACCTCCCGCCGCCAGGTCCCGCCGAGCCGGTCCCGGAGCACGGAGGTGGGGAAGCCTTCCTGGATCAGCTTGTAGGTCATCGAGACTCCGTCACGCCAGTCGATGCGCACTCCCCCCGGGAGCTGGGTGTCACGGCAACCGAGCCGGCGGCCGTTGAAGCCACAGTCCTTCCAGAGCACAGCGGGATCCGGAGTCCGAGGCGAGGATGGCCCCCGGGCCCCTGAGGGGACCGGCTCCGGGGCAGCGCGCACCGGGGCGAGTGCCGCGTGTGCCGCGAGGGCGGCTCCCAGAAGCGCCGCCATCCCGGCGGGTGGGCCCAGGCGTGCCGCCGCGACGGATCGGATCGAGGGGCGCCGTCC
>CAYGQY010000256.1:0-3591 GCA_964352195.1 uncultured bacterium | reverse complement strand
GCTCAGATCGCCAGCCGCTCCCAGATCACCTGCAGGTGCGCCCGGTGCCGGTCGGTGGCGAAGCAGTCGTTGAGCTCGTCGGCGCTGAGCCGGGAGTTCACCGCCGGATCGGCGGCCAGCTCGGCGCGGAAGTCTCCGCCTTCGCGGTTCCAGGCGGCATGGGCATGGCGCTGCACGATCCGGTAGGCCTCCTCCCGGGACAGCCCACTCTCCACCAGGGCCAGCAGGACCCGCTGGCTGAACACGACGCCGCCATAGAGATGGAGATTGCGGCGCATGTTGGCGGGGTAGACACCGAGACCGCTCACCACTTCGGTCATCTCCCGCAGCATGAAGTGCAGCGTGGCAGAGCAGTCGGGCAGCATCATCCGCTCCACCGAGCTGTGGCTGATGTCGCGCTCATGCCAGAGCGCGACATTCTCCAGTGCCGCCACGGTGTAACTGCGCAGTACCCGGGCCAGGCCGCTGATGCGTTCGCTGCGGATCGGATTGCGCTTGTGGGGCATGGCCGAACTGCCCTTCTGGCCCTTGGCAAAGTTCTCCTCCACCTCCAGCACGTCCGTGCGCTGCAGGTTGCGGATTTCGGTGGAGATCCGCTCCAGAGAGGCCCCCACCAGGGCCAGGGTCTGCACGTACTCGGCATGGCGATCGCGGCCGATGACCTGGGTGCTGGCGGTATCGGGCGCCAGGCCGAGCGCCGCGCAGGTGAGGGCCTCCACCTGGGGATCGGTGTTGGCGTAAGTGCCCATCGCTCCGCTCACCTGGCCCACGGCCACCACCCCCTCCAGCCGCTCCAGCCGCTCCCGGTTGCGCTCCGCTTCGGCCAGCCAGCCCGCCACCTTGAAGCCGAAGGTGATCGGTTCGCCGTGGATCGCGTGGGAGCGACCGATCATCACCGTGTCCTTGTGCGCCGCGGCCAGGCGGCGCAGGGCGGCAGCGAGACCATCGAGCTCCTGGCGCAGCAGCGCCACCGACGCCTTGAGCTGCAGGGCCAGGCCGGTATCGAGCACATCCGAACTGGTCAGGCCGACATGGATGTGGCGACCGGCATCGCCAACGTGCTCATTGACATTGGTGAGAAAGGCGATCACGTCGTGGCGCACCTCGGCTTCGATCTCGAGAATGCGGGGCACCTCGAAGCGCGCTTTCGCCCGAATCTCGGCCAGCGCTTCGGCGGGCACTCGCCCCAGCCGGGCGTTGGCCTCGCAGGCGGCGATCTCCACATCCAGCCAGCTCTGGAACTTGGCGTCCTCGCTCCAGATGCGGGCCATCTCGGGCAGGGTGTAACGCTCGATCAAGGGCCAGCGCCTGGCGACGTCCCGGTCAATCTATGGGTCGAACCCTCCCTGCACCGATGGTCCAGAAGCAGCGCCTCGATCAGCATCTGGTGAGCCTGGGCCTGGCCAGCAGCCGCCAGCAGGCCCAGCAGCTGATCCGCGCCGGCCGGGTGCGCAGCGGCGATCGGGTGCTCGACAAACCCGGCACGGCGGTCTCGCCGGAGCTCGTGCCCGAGGTGGAGCAGCCGCCCCGGTTCGTGTCGCGGGGTGGCGAGAAGCTGGCGGCAGCCCTGGACGCCTTCCCGATCGAGCCGGCGGGCCGGATCTGCCTGGATGGGGGGATCTCCACCGGCGGCTTCACTGACTGCCTGCTCCAGCACGGCGCCGCCCGGGTCTACGGCATCGACGTTGGATACGGCCAGACGGCCTGGAGCCTGCGCACCGATGGGCGGGTGGTGCTGCGCGAGCGCACCAACCTGCGGCACCTCGACGCCCGGACCCTCTATGCCACGGATGATCCGTGGCCCGACCTGGCGGTGGCGGATCTCTCCTTCATCGCCCTGGCGCTGGTGCTGCCGGCCCTGGTGCGGTTGCTGAGCCCGGAGGGGGGGGAAGCGGTGCTGCTGGTGAAACCCCAGTTCGAGGTGGGACGCCAGCGGGTGGGCCGGGGCGGCGTGGTGCGGGACCCCGCCGCCCACGTCGCGGCCATCGGCGGTGTGATCGCCGCGGCCGCCGCCAGCGGCTGGCGTGCCGCTGGCCTGATCGCCTCCCCGCTGACCGGTCCGGCCGGCAACCACGAGTATCTGCTCTGGCTGCAACCGCGGAGTTGGGCCCCGGATGGCGGGGGGGCTGGCGGGAAGGATTGTGTGGATCGGGCCTGCATCGAGGCCCTGGTGAGCCGAACCCTGCGCCCCGGCTGAAGAACCGACGGCGCTCCTCCAGAGCGGTGGGGAGGATCGGGGGGGGATCAGATGGCGGTGCTGTCCCTGTCGCCGGTGCGGATCCGGATGACGGTGTCCACCGTGTTGATGAAGATCTTGCCGTCACCGATCTCACCGGTGCGGGCCGCATCCTGGATCGCCGCGACCACGGTATCGACCCGGTCGTCATCCACGACCACCTCGAGCTTGAGCTTCTGGAGGAACTCGACGGTGAACTCCGAACCCCGGTAGCGCTCCACCTGGCCTTTCTGGCGGCCAAAGCCGCGGACTTCGCTCACCGTCATGCCGACGATGCCGGCATTAACCAGGGCCACCTTGACATCTTCGAGCTTGAATGGGCGGATGATGGCCTCAACTTTTTTCATGGAGATTGGGAGGGGTTGAAGACAGCGATCTCAGGAGAGTTCGCCGAGAGGGAGGGCGATGTAAGGGCAGCGATTGACGCGGAGCCCGGCGGCCTCGGCATCCTCGCAGAGCAGGTCCGCCGAAGGGGGACCGACCTGGACCCTGCCGGCTGCGAGATGGGCCCAGACGGCGTCATCGAAATGGGTCTGAAGCCAGACCATGCCGAGGGCCGACTGAGGTTGCAGTCGATAACCGCGGGGGGTGCCCGCAAGAACGAGGTCCAAACAAAAGACCCTGCGACTGAGGCCATTAGGCCTGAGCACGCAGGGCTTCGATGTCGCTGATGTTACGGCTTGGCCGGCCGCCGAGGGGGTCAGCCCGCGTTCACCTGCCGGGCCGCATCCCGGCGACGGTGATGGTAGGTGTGGCCGCGATAGCGAAGCTCGATCGCTTCATCGACCTCCTGAACCGGGTGGCAGAGGGGCTCCCGGTAGTGAACACCGCGATAGATGTGCTCGACCGGCTGGGTGTCCGGCAGGTCGTGATGGCTGGCGTCGTAGCGGACGCCGCGGTAGACGAGGGTGGTACGGGTCATGACGGAGTGGCCTCGAAGGGATGGGGATCACCAGCCGGGAGGCCGGTGCCGCTTCGCGGGAAGGAGCGTTGCTTCACCTCGCGGGGGGCTACTTCCAACAGGAGGAGCGGGCCCAGCCCGGTCCATGCCCAACGTTTTGTCCTTCAATTCATTTCTAGCGCAGTTCCGCTGTCCATGGCGAACGTAGTCCGGGGAAAAGCGCGTTTTTCTTCATCATCAGACCCTGTCTACGATCGGAACCACGCCGCGACTGCTGCCCGTCGATGTCCGCCCTCCCCACCAGCCCAGGCGCTCTCGCGTCCGATCCAGGCCGGACGGACCCCCTGGATGGCACTCCCCCCCACCGGCCCGCCTACGGGACCCGGGCGCTCGCCGAGGGTGAGCTGATCTGCTTTGAGCACCCCCGGCCGGGCCGTCCCTACGAGGTGCCGAG
>CAYGQY010000255.1:0-3606 GCA_964352195.1 uncultured bacterium | reverse complement strand
ACCTGCGCGAATCGGGCTCGATCGAGCAGGACGCCGACCTGGTGCTGATGATCTATCGCGACGAGTACTACAACCCCGACACCGCCGACCGGGGCATCACCGAGGTGCACGTGGCCAAGCACCGCAACGGTCCGGTGGGGGTGGTGAAACTCCTCTTCGAACCCCAGTTCACGCGCTTCCGCAATCTGGCCGCCCCCTGAGGCTGCCATGGCGGTGCCGACGGCAGCAGCATGGCGGTTGGAGCCCGAGCCCGCCGATGACCATGCCCAGCCCCGATCCACGAGACCCGCAGCCCCGGGGCGTTCCCCCCGCCCTGGCGCTGACCCTGGCCCTGCGCTGGCCCGTTGCCCTCGTGCTGGCCGCAGGGCTGGTGGCGGCGGCGCTGCTGCAGGCGCTGGCGCGACCCATCCGGATCCAGCTGGTGCTGGACACCCCCTTGCCGGTGGCGGGCCAGGTGGATGTGGGTGGCATCCGCTCCCCCCTGGTGGTGAGCAGCATCGAGAAGCCGATCAGCACCAATCCAATCCTGACCGCTCCGATCTCGGCCACGGTGAAGGTGGCGGATCCGATCGACCTGGCCCCCTCCCTGTCGGTGAGCGTGCCCGAACTGGCCCGGGGGGTCGGGGTGAGGATAGATGGCCCGGTTGAGGCCCGGGTCGACGGACCGGTGACCGCCCGGGTGGCGGGTCCGGTCGAGGCCCGGGTGAGCGGAGATGTGTCGGCGGATCTGCGCGGCACGGTGGAGGCCACGGTGGAGGGCAAGGTGGACACCACCATCACCCACCCGCTCGCCCATGAGCGGATCCGGCTGGGCCTGTGATCGGAGCCGGCCGGTGATCGCGGTTCATCCGAGGCAGGACGATGCGAACGATGAAGGTCACCCAGCAACGTTTGATGTCGCCCTCTTCGGGTCTGTCGGCAACAGGGATAGGGTCCGGTCACTATATTTTGAGGTGCCATGATTCTGTCGGCTCTGCTGCGGATGCAGCTGCTGCGACAGGTGCTGGCCTGGGCCTCCTCGATTCCCTGGCTCGGGATGTGGATCAATCGATTGGCCACCAATCAGATTGCCGGCTCCACCACCCCCCGACCCAGGCCGTTCAGCCTCTGGTCCCCTGTGGCGGTGGTGTCGGGTGAGCCCAATGGACCAGTTTCGGACTACACTTCCTGGCCCGCTCTCACCGATCGTCGGTTTTCCGCCCGTCACCTAGCGCCGGCCCCGCAGGCCAACGTCAGTGCGCTCCCGGATGATACGCCGAGTGGGTCCGGGCGCTGGGGTCCGGTGACCTCCCTGTTTGCCCGAGGCGAGTCGATGCAGACGGATCGCTCCTCCGTTCTGTTCATGTTTTTTGCCCAGTGGTTCACCGACAGTGTGCTGCGGGTCGATCCCGATGATCGACGCAAGAACACGTCCAACCATGATGTGGATCTCTGCCAGATCTATGGGCTCTACGAGCACGAAGCCCGTTGTCTGCGCCTTGGGGAGGGGGGACGGCTGCACTCCCAGATGATCAACGGCGAGGAGTACCCTGATTACCTGGGAGAACGGATCAACGGGTCCTGGTGTGTCAAGAAGAAGTACAGCTGTCTGGATTGCAACGGGCAGGTGGTCAGCGGCAAGGGGCTCTTCCCCCATGGGAACACTGACTGGGTCAAGAACGCTCTGGAGAGGAGTTTTCCCCCGGGCAGTCTCTCTGCGGAGCAACGCGATGCCCGGCTTGACAAGCTCTATGCCACAGGTCTGGAGCGGGGAAACTCCTCGGTGGGATATGCGGCCCTGAGCCTGGTTTTCCTGCGGGAGCACAACCGCATCTGCCAGGAGCTCAGCCACCGCCATCCAGAATGGAAGGATGATGATGAGCGCCTGTTCCAGACAGCTCGCATGATCAACATCTGCCTGCTGTTGAATCTCACTGTTACCGACTACATCAATCATATCGCCGGAGAATCCCTGTTTCGCCTGGATCCCGGCTTCGCAGAGGCACAGCGTTGGTATCGAACCAATTGGATCGCCCTGGAATTCAACCTGCTCTACCGCTGGCATGGACTTGTGCCTGACTATTTGCTCGTTGACAACAAAAAAGTGCAGGCTTCGCTCTACCGATGGAACAATGCATTGCTGGAGGGAACAGGGCTGGCCAGCCTCATCAGCAACGCTTCGACCCAGCCGGCGGGACGCATCAGCCTGGGAAACAACCCGGTCTTCCTGATGGAATCGGAATATCAGACGATCAAGATGGGTAGGGACTTCAGGTTGCAGGGCTACAACGATTACCGTAAATGCTTTGGCCTCAACAGACTCAGCGACTTCACGGAACTCACCCGTGATCAGGCGCTGTGTCAACAGCTGAAGGCGCTGTATGGAACGATCGATCAGCTTGAACTGGTGATCGGCCTGTTTGCCGAAGACCCCCAACCCGGTGCATTGTTCGGAAGTCTCATGCTCACCATGGTTGCCTACGATGCCTTCACCCAGATCTATACCAATCCGCTCCTCTCCACGGCGATCCACACCGCCGAGACCCTCACTCCCTATGGGCTGGAGCTGATCCGCACAACCACCAGCATCGATGCACTGGTGCGCCGGAATCTGCCGGCAGGCTCCTCACTGCTGGCCCGTCTGGGGGTCTGATCAGCGGCAGATCCTGGGAGCGCCGGCGGAGTCAGAGTCCCTCCCTCCAGTCCACTCCAGCGGCCCTCCACCGCGTCAATCGCTGCGCTTCCGGATCTCCGTGGGCAGTCCGTCGAGGCTGCGGGCGTTCTTGCTGGCCCAGTAGCGGCGCAGCCCCTCTTCCCCTTTCCGCCGGGCCCAGCGGGAGAGATCCTGGCGTTCGGCCACGAAGTCGTAGCGGGGCACGGCCATGCCGCAGGAGGTCTGGACCAGCTCGATCGCCAGGTCGAACACCTGCCGGGCCCCGGGGAGCGGTGGGAACAGCCCGGCCAGCTCCCCCCAGGCGGCGTCGCCACGGTGCACGGCCCGGGCCGTTCCGTAGACCCGCAGGATCTGGGGCGGCCCCTCGAAGGCGGAGAACATCAGGGTCATGCGGGACTGCCGCAGCACGTGGGCGGCCGTCTCGTTGCCGCTGCCGGTGAGGTTCAGCCATACCAGGCGCCCGGGTCCCAGCACCCGCAGCGCATCCATCCCCTTGGGGGACACGTTCACGTGCCCGTCCGCCAGGGCCGTGCCCACCACGAACAGCTTCTGCGCCGCGATGAAGCGGATCTGCTCGCCCGTGAGGGAGGAGAAGCGCTGACCCATGCCGCCCCGTGATCACCGGCATGATCCTGCCGCCCGGCGGTGCCGCCGTCCTGACACCCAGCCGTGCCGTGGTCTGCCCTGAACCTTGCGGGGCCGCCGGCAGCGTTTGGATGGCGGCCGAGCTGTCGGGTCAGGGCGTGGGTCAGGTGGTGGGAGAGGTGGCGGCGCTCTGGCGCTATCCGGTCAAGTCGATGCTGGGGGAATCGCTGCAGCGGTTCGCGGTCGACTTCCGCGGCGTCTGTGGTGACCGCGCCTGGGCCCTGTGGGATCACGCCACCTCCCGGGTGGCCAGCGCCAAGAACCCGCGCCTCTGGAAGGAGTTGCTGGCCCTGCGGGCCGGCTTTCTG
>CAYGQY010000254.1:0-3610 GCA_964352195.1 uncultured bacterium | reverse complement strand
CCCCTGCGCCGCCATCCCCTGCGCCGGTGCCCGCCCCGGCCGAGCCTGCGCCCGATCCCGCCATCGCGGACAGCCTGATCGTGCCCCCCAGCGAGGCGCCTCCCGGGGAGGGGGGCGAGTGGGAGCTGCTCGTCGCCCGAATCCGCGACTGGCTGGCCGACGGCCGGCTTCAGGAGCAGGTCGCCCGCTACCGCAGCCCCCTGCAGGTGCTCGGCCTGCTGCTCGCTGTGCTGGTGGTGCTGCGGATCTACACCGCCCTGCTGGGGGCCATTGACAGCCTGCCGCTGGTGTCGGGGCTCCTGGAACTCGCCGGGGTGATCTGGCTGGCCCGCTTCTCCCTCACCCGACTGGTGCGCAGCAGCGATCGCCGGGAGCTGGTCGCCTCGCTCAGGAGCCGCTGGCAGTCCTTCCGCGGCAACGGCTGAAGCCCCCGGTGGCGGCCCCCGGACCCCGATCGGGGCGCCGGGGCCTGGCCCGGACCGGTTGATAGCTTGGCCCGACTTGACCTCCTCCAGCGGTGCTCATTCAGTTAGGTCGATCCAGAACCGTTCGCCGCGCCTACGGAATTGACGAGATCGCCCTGGTTCCCGGCGGGCGCACCGTCGATCCCGAGGTGACCGACAGCCGCTGGACCCTGGGCGGCATCGAACGGGAGATCCCGATCATCGCCAGCGCCATGGATGGGGTGGTGGATGTGCGCATGGCGGTGGAGCTCTCGCGCCTGGGTGCCCTCGGGGTGCTGAATCTGGAGGGTGTGCAGTGCCGCTACGACGATCCCAACCCGACGCTCGACCGGATCACATCGGTGGGTAAGGAGGCCTTCGTGCCCCTGATGCAGGAGCTGTATCGCCAGCCGGTGCGTGAGGACCTGATCCGGCGCCGGATCGGCGAGATCCGTGCCCAGGGCGGTATTGCGGCGGTCAGCGCCACGCCGGCGGCGGCCATCCGGTTCGGCCGGGCCGTGGTGGAAGCGGGCGCCGACCTCTTCTTCGTGCAGGCCACGGTGGTCTCCACCGAACACATCGGTCCGGCGGGGCGGGAGAGCCTCGATCTGACCGCCCTCTGCCGTGATCTGGGTATCCCGGTGGTGATCGGCAACTGCGTCACCTACGAGGTGGCCCTTGAGCTGATGCGGGCCGGAGCGGCGGCGGTCATGGTGGGCATCGGTCCCGGGGCCGCCTGCACCTCCCGGGGGGTGCTCGGCGTCGGGATTCCCCAGGCCACCGCGGTGGCCGACTGCGCCGCCGCCCGCGATGAGCACGAACGGGAGAGCGGGATCCGCGTGCCGGTGGTCGCCGACGGCGGCATCGTGACGGGAGGGGATATCTGCAAGTGCATCGCCTGCGGGGCCGATGCCGTGATGATTGGCTCCCCGATCGCCCGGGCGGCCGAGGCCCCCGGGCGGGGCTTCCACTGGGGGATGGCCACCCCCAGCCCGGTGCTGCCGCGGGGCACCCGCATCCAGGTGGGCACCACCGGCAGCCTGGAGACCATCCTGCGGGGCCCGGCCGGCCTGGATGACGGCACCCAGAACCTGCTCGGGGCGCTGCGCACATCGATGGGCACCCTCGGGGCCCGCAGCCTGCGGGAGATGCAGCGGGTGGAGGTGGTGGTGGCCCCTTCCCTGCTCACGGAAGGAAAGGTGTATCAGAAGGCCCAGCAGCTGGGCATGGGGAAATAGGAGAATCCCCGGGAGGTTGATCCAACCCTGAGACTGGCCCAGGCCGGGCGAGACGGGAGCTAACCTCAGGTTGTGGGGGCTCCGGCTCGCACACTCCTCACACCATCCCGCCCGGCGCGTCCGGGCATTTTGTCTTCCTACGTTCGCGGCCGACGGCCCTGGGGGGGCTCGGCACCCGTTGCTAGATTCCGCAGACCTTCTCCCTCCCTCGGATGTCCAGCGCCACCGCCGTCACCGACGCTTCCTTCGAGCAGGATGTGCTCAAGAGTGATGTGCCCGTGCTGGTGGATTTCTGGGCTCCCTGGTGCGGTCCCTGCCGCATGGTCGCCCCCATCGTCGATGAGATCGCCAAGGAGTTTGAAGGAAAGCTCAAGGTCTACAAGCTCAACACTGACGAGAACCCCAACGTCGCCAGCCAGTACGGCATTCGCAGCATTCCCACCCTGATGATCTTCAAGGGCGGCCAGAAGGTCGACACGGTCGTGGGTGCGGTTCCCAAGACCACCCTGGCTGGAACGATCTCCAAATACCTCTGAGCACCCCCGCTGCCCCTGCCGCTACGCCCCCGTCAACCGGGGGCCCGCTGGATCACCTGGCGGAACTTCTGGCTGTTCACCCCCATCGCCTGCTCATTGAGCGTTCCCTGGCGGCGGTGCTGGATCTCAGCCGGATCACCCATGACACGGACGACTGGCGGCTGATCTGCGGCACCCTGCTGGATCTGGAGGACGCCCTGGGCGCCTTCCACTCCCATCGCTTCACCCGCAAGGTCACCGTGTTCGGCTCGGCCCGCAGCGACGCCAGCAGTCCGGCCTGTCAGCTGGCCCAGGAGCTGGCCAGGGAGGCCACGACCGCCGGTTTCGACGTGCTCACCGGCGCCGGTGCCGGTGTGATGGAGGCCGCCAATCGGGGGGCCGGTCCCGAGCGCAGCTTCGGCCTCAACGTTCAACTGCCCTACGAGCAGCATCCCAATCCGTTCGTCACAGCCACGGACGATCGGCTCATTCATTTTCGCTATTTCTTCACCCGCAAACTGTTCTTCCTGCGGGAGAGCGATGCGCTGGTGGTGTTGCCGGGAGGATTCGGAACCCTCGATGAGTTGTTCGAAGCGCTCACCCTCATCCAGACGGGCCGCACGCCGCCGATCCCGGTGGTTCTGCTGGCTCCCTCAGGCGACGAATTCTGGGAATCCTGGCGGCGGGACCTGCTGGCGGGGCTGGCGGGGCAGGGTCTGATCGCCCCCGAGGATGGCCAGCTGCTGCGCGAGGCCCGCACCGCGGCGGGGGCCATGGCCGTGATCCGCCGCTTCTACCGGGTGTTCCACACCAGCCAGCAGCGGGAGGGAGGGTTGTCGCTGCTGCTGCACGCTCCCCTCGGTGAGGCCGAACTCAGCGAGATCCAGGCTCGTTTCGATGATCTGCTCTCGAGCGGTCGGTTCGACACCGGTGAGAGCTGCGACGACCATGACCGTCCGCGTCCCTCCCTGCAGTTCGATTTCGATCAGCGCCGGGTCGGCCGGCTCTATGAACTGATCGATCACCTCAACGGCCTGGATCTGCCGCGCGGCCCCGATCTGGAGCATCCGGAGCAGCGCAGCTGCCCCGACACGTCCCTCCCCCTGGCGGCGTCGTGAGTCGAATCGGTCTGATCGATTACGGGATGGGCAACCTCCACTCCGTGGCCCGGGCCATTGAGCGGCTCGGGGCCGAGCTGGTGCCGGTGGCCGAGCCGGCGGCGATGGAGTCGTGCCACGCCCTCATCCTGCCGGGGGTCGGGGCCTTTGATCCCGCCATGGAGCGGCTGGAGCGCTCCGGTCTGGCCGACCCGCTGCGGAGCTGGAGCGAGCGGCAGCGGCCCCTGCTCGGCATCTGCCTGGGCCTGCAGCTGCTCTTCGAAGCCAGCGAGGAAGGGGGGGCGCCGGGCCTGGGC
>CAYGQY010000253.1:0-3633 GCA_964352195.1 uncultured bacterium | reverse complement strand
GGTTGCGGGGGCCGCCGGGGCCGAGCAGGGCGCTCTGGATGGCCTTCACCAACGGCCGGGTGTCGACGAACTCCTCGGGATCGAGCCCGGCCAGGGGGTTGCCCGTGACATTGCGGGGATTGTCGTGGCCGGACTGCCGGCTGGTCAGGCCCACCGACTCCAGGGCGGTCATCAGCGGGGGCATGTCCTCAAGGAGCAGGCCGCGCAGCTGGATGTTCTGACGGGTGGTGATGTCGGCGCTGCCGTGCTCCCCGCAACGGTCCACCGCCTCGGCGAGGACCTCGAGCTGGTCGGCGCTGATCACCCCATTGGGCAGGCGCAGCCGCAGCATGAAACGCCCGGGCGTGACCGGACGGAAGAAGATTCCCAGCCACTTCAGATGGATGGTGAGGGTGGCCTCATCCAGGCTCTCCCAGCCGCTGCGCGCCAGGTCGGGTAATCGGGGGGCCAGCTCCAGCCCGCAGAACTCCGCCTTGGCCAGCTCCACCTTGTTGAGAGTCGGTGTGCTGGTGCCCGCGTCAGAGGCCTGAACCATGGGGAGATGAGGGGATGCGACGACCCATCCTCCAGGGACGGGCGGATCGCTCCTGTGGCCGCAGCTACCCAACCGCACCGCGGCGGCCCAGCTGAACTGCTGCACTGCCCGGGGATGGCCTCAGCGCTCGCCCAGGGCCTGCCACAGGGTGGCCTGATGGGCCACGACGGGCGCGACCGGAGCGGCGGCGGTCCCCGGGCGTTGCGCCGTCGTCACGAGCTGGACGGCCAGGGAGCCGATGACAAAAAAGCCGAGAAAAGCCGTGGCCACCCCCAGGGGTCGGGTCTGGCCTCGGGTGATCGGTCCTGGACCTGCCATGGGCGGCTTCCGTCAAGGTGCTCAGTATGGGAAGGCGGCTCCCGGGAGGGCTGCGGCGCCGGAGGGCCACCCGAGGGTCGCCGCGGCGCGGGACTGCCTCAGATCGACGGCGATGAGGCCGTGCAACAGACCCAGCACCAGGCCCATGGAGGCGGCGAGACGCATTGGCGCAGCTGCATGGGTGTCGACTCTCGCCGCCCCGGCCCCCCGGGCGATGCAGCCAATGGCACGGAATCCGCCCTCCGCCGTGGGGGCGGCCCAGCCCTGGGGGGAATTTTGGATCTCTTGAGACTTCTTGACCCTCACGGGCCCCGGATCAGGGGGGGCGCCCAGGGCTCCCCGCGGCGGCCCCCGAACCGAGTTGGCGGCGACAGACCGACCCCAAGGGCGATGAGAGACTGCCATCCGGACCTTGCTTGCCTGCCCCTTTGATGACGCCCATGGCAGCGCCGACGACGTCATCGGATCCCCAGGGCGTCGACCCCAGGGCCAGGGCCGCCGCCGGGGACCTGCCCGCCGCCGGCGAACTGGCCCCCCGGGAGCGGTTCAAGCGGTACCTGCGCAAGATCGGCAGCGGTGAGCACACCAGCTCAGGGTTGACCCGTGAGGAGGCCGCCGAGGCGTTCGAGCTGATGCTCAGCGGCCAGGCCAGCCCCGCCCAGATCGGGGCCTTCCTGATTGCGCATCGCATCCGCAGGCCGGAGCCTCAGGAGCTCGCCGGCATGCTGGATCTCTACCGGCGGCTGGGTCCGTCCATCGTCAGCTCCGGGCAGGCCCTCTGTTTCGGCATGCCGTTCGACGGCCGCACCCGAACCGCGCCGATCTATCCCCTGACGGCCCTGGTGCTGGCCGCGGCGGGGGTGCCGGTGGTGCTCCAGGGGGGCGCGCGCATGCCGGTCAAGTACGGCGTGACCGCCATGGAACTGTTCGCCGCCCTGGGCCTGGACCTGGGGGCGTTGCCGCTGCCCGCACTCCAGCGGGGCCTGGAGCGTCACCAGCTCGCCCTGATTCACCAGCCGGATCACTTCCCCCTGGCCGACAGCCTCAACCAGGTCCGGGAGGACCTGGGCAAACGCCCTCCCGTGGCCAGCCTCGAACTGCTCTGGACCGCCCATCGCGGGCCCCACCTGCTGGTCAGCGGTTTCGTGCATCCCCCCACCGAGGCCAGGGCCTGGAAGGCCCTGCAGCTCTGCGGCGAAACCGATCTGTTCACGGTGAAGGGCCTGGAAGGCAGCACCGACCTGCCGATCAGCCGGGCCTGCATCACGGCGCGGGTCCGTGCTGGCGAGGTGGAGCGTCTGATCCTTCACCCCCGCGACCATGGCTGCTACGAGCAGGAGCCCCCCTGGTCCGACCTGACGGGATGGGCCCAGCAGGCGAGGGCCGCCCTCGGCGCCCAGGGCGCGCTCCACAAGTCCCTGGTCTGGAACGCGGGGGCCTACCTGTGGCAGTCCGGCCACCAGGAGGACCATCGGAGTGGCCTGGCCATGGCCGATGACCTGCTGCGGAGCGGAGCGGTGCTGGCCAAGCTGCAGGACCTGATCGCCTGGAGGGAGCATGAAACCTGATCCGGCCAGCCAGGCCCGGCACTGCTTCGGCTTCGAAAGCGATCTGATCGGCAACTGGCGCTGCATCCCGCTCTGCCTGCGGCGCAAGCTGGATCTGGCCGGCATCAAACTCCGGCTCAGCCACTGGCTTGCCCTCTCACCCGAGCAGAGGAGGGAGCTGGTGCTCTGGCCCGACGGCCCCGAGGCCCTGCCGGGGCTGGCGGAGCGGATCCGCGGCCTCACCCGTCCCCTGCCCGATGGGGAGGCCCGCACCCTGGTCCCCGTCAGCGGAGAACCGTGGCAGGAGGGCGCTGTGCTGCCGGAGGTGGTGCGCGAATCGGCCCTGGGCCTGGGTCAGGCCATCAGCCAGCAGCAGTGGGGCATGCTGACGGAACTGGAGCGCTTCGCCCTCTGCAAACTGGCGCGGCCCGCCCACGATCATCACAACCTGCCGGCCGCCCTCTCCGAGCTGCTCGGCTGACGGCTGGGCCGCCGTCGGGGCTCACCGGAGCCGGCACCGGCCCGGTGTTCGACCGGCCGGATCACCGACGCCGTGGCCGCCACGCAAACGGCGGCCGCCTTGAGCTCGGGCTGGCCGGAGATCGGGCAGGCCAGCTCGTGCATGAGCGCGTTGACCTCGCAGGCCTGGTCCTGCATGAAACCCCAGTGCATCGGCAGGAACACCGTGCCGGAGCGAATGCGATCGCTGATCGTCACCCTGGCGGTGATACTGGCGCGCCTGGAGGTGATCCTGGCCAGCGCCCCCTCCTCCAGGGCCAGGGCGAGGGCGTTGACGGGATGCACCTCCAGCAGGGGCTCGGGGTGCATCGCCATCAGCCGGGGCACCTGGGCCGTGCGGGTCATCGTGTGCCACTGGCCCAGATAGCGGCCGACGGTGAGCACCAGCGGGAAGGCCTCGGAGAGCGGCTCGGCCAGGCCCAGGGGCTGATCGGCGCAGAAGCGGGCGCGGCCGCTGGGGGTGGGAAAGCGCAGGTCGGTGTAGAGCCGCTTGGCTTCCGTCGTCGGAGCGCTGCCCTGGGGGTAGGGCCATTGCTGCGGTCCCTGGCGGGCCAGCAGCCCATGGCTGAGGCCCGAGACATCACAGAGCCGGCCGGCCGTCAGGTGGGCGTGCTCGGCATAGACCGCCTCGGAGCCGGAGAAGGCGAACTGACGCTCGAATCCCAGCCGCCGCCCCACCGCGGCGAACACCTCCCAGTCGGGGCGGGCCTGGGC
>CAYGQY010000252.1:0-3641 GCA_964352195.1 uncultured bacterium | reverse complement strand
GGATGGGGGTGGGGCGCGCGCAGCGCCACCAGTTCGGTGCCTGGCTCGATCAGCTCCCGGCCCAGGTCCAGCAGGTCGTCGGCGTCGGCGCCCCAGCCGTGAAGCAGCACCAGCCGCTGGCTGGCGTCGTCGGGTCCGAGGCGGAGCAGATCGTCGGGCATGGCGGAGGGCTGGGCGAGGGGTGAGGTGCTGCGTAGGTTGTGGCGATCAAGCCCTGGCGATCCTGATGGCCCCCACCGCGCTCCTGAGTGTGTCGGACAAGCGGGGGGTGGTGGCCCTGGCCGAAGCGCTCCAGGGCCGCCACGGCTTCCAGATCCTCTCCAGCGGCGGCACGGCGACTGTCCTGGCCGAGGCCGGCGTGACCGTGACGCGGGTGTCGGAGCACACCGGAGCGCCCGAAATGCTCGGCGGCCGGGTCAAGACCCTCCATCCCCGCATCCACGGCGGCATCCTGGCCCGCCGCGAGGAGGCCTCCGATCAGGCTGATCTGGCCGCCCAGGGCATCACACCGATCGACCTGGTGGTCGTCAACCTCTACCCCTTCCGCGAAACCGTGGCCGACCCGGCCGTCTCCTGGGACAGGGCGGTGGAAACCATCGACATCGGCGGTCCGGCCATGGTCCGCTCCGCGGCCAAGAACCACGCCCATGTGGCGGTGCTCACCAGTCCCTCCCAGTACGAGGGCTTCCTGGCGGCCCTGGCCACCGATGCTGTGGATGGGACCCTGCGGCGGCACCTGGCGCTGGAGGCCTTTCGCCACTGTGCGGCCTATGACACTGCGATCAGCGACTGGCTCGCCGCTCGCCTGGAGGTCGCCGAAGAGCCGCCCCTGCGCCTGGACCTGCCCCTGCGTCAGCGTCTCCGCTACGGCGAGAACCCCCACCAGAGCGCCCGTTGGTTCGCTGCTCCCGCCGGGGGCTGGGGCGAGGCGCGGCAACTGCAGGGCAAGGAGCTGAGCACCAACAATCTGCTGGACCTCGAGGCTGCCCTGGCCACCGTGCGGGAGTTCGGCTACGGCGATGGCGGCCAGCCGGCGGCCGTGGTGGTGAAGCACACCAACCCCTGCGGGGTGGCGATCGGGGCCGATGGCGCTGCGGCCCTGGGGCGGGCGCTGGACGCCGATCGGGTGTCGGCCTTCGGAGGCATCGTGGCGCTCAACATGCCGGTGGACGCATCGGCGGCTGCCCTGCTCAGCGGGCTGTTCCTCGAGTGCGTCGTGGCGCCGGGCTACTCCGATTCGGCCCGTGCGGCGCTGGGGGCCAAACCCAACCTGCGGCTGCTCGAGCTGGATCCGGCCGCGATCGAGCGCGCGCCCCGCCTGCAGCTGCGCAGCCTGCTGGGCGGCGTGCTGCTTCAGGACCTCGACGACCAGCCTGTCGCCGAGGACGATTGGAGGGTCGTGAGCCGGCGGGAGCCATCGGCCCCGGAGCTCGAGGATCTGCGTTTCGCCTGGCGCCTGGTGCGCCATGTGCGCTCCAATGCGATTGCCGTGGCCGCGGCCGGCGCCAGCCTGGGCATCGGTGCCGGCCAGATGAACCGGGTGGGCTCGGCCCGTCTGGCCCTGGAGGCCGCCGGTGAACGGGCACGGGGGGCGGTGCTGGCCAGCGATGGGTTCTTTCCCTTCGACGACACCGTGCGCCTGGCGGCCGCCCACGGCATCACCGCCGTGATCCAGCCGGGGGGGAGTGTGCGCGATGGCGAGTCGATCCAGGCCTGCGACGAGCTGGGGCTGGCGATGGTCAGCACCGGCCGGCGCCACTTCCTGCACTGAGCGGCGCAGGGGCAACGGGCAGATGTAGCTTCGCTGCCATCGCCTGCCCCCCCGCTCCGATGCCGGACGCCCTCGCCTTCAACCTCAACTTTCTCCATCCCCTGTTCATGTGGGCGTTGCTGGCCCTCTCCGGCTATGCCCTGTTTCTGGGCATCAAGGCCAAGAAGACCCGCACGGCCGAGCCGGAGACCCGCAAGGAGCTGATCAAGGGGAAATACGGCCAGCGGCACTACCGGATCGGCAGCCTGGTGCTGGCGCTCATGGTGGTCGGCAGCTTCGGTGGCATGGCGGTCACCTATCTCAACAACGGCAAGCTGTTCGTCAGCCCCCACCTGCTGGTGGGTCTGACAATGGTGACCCTGATCGCGGTGGCCGCCTCCCTCTCGCCGTTGATGCAACAGGGCAACCTGATCGCCCGCAAGGTTCACGTCGGGCTGAACATGGGCCTGATGAGCCTGTTCCTCTGGCAGGCGGTCACGGGGATGCAGATCGTCAACAAGATCTGGACCGAGCGCTGAGGTCTGGCGAGGGAGGGGGCTTCAGTCCGGAGGCATGCCTCAGAAGGGGGCGTGACGCCTGGGCGGGCAGGGCAGGCCGTGACTGGCGTGGAAATCCTCCTGGACCTTCCAGGTGAGCTTGCGGGAGATCTGCCGCACGATCTGCCGCAGCAGATGGTCGCCACTCGACTGCACCAGCCGCTCGGGCAGCAGGCCGATCATGGCGGGAAGCCGGATCCACACCCAGAGATCCAGCTCCCAGCGCACCTGGGTCAGGGCGGTGGACGTGCCCGCCTCGACGCCATCCTCGAGCTGGAGAGAGGCCTGGAAGTCCACGTCGTAGAGCTCCTGCCGGCTGGAGGGGTCGCCGGGTTGCGGCACGGTGACGATCCGGTAGATCCCTTCGCTCTGGGGGAGCAGTTCCAGGCCGATGGTGGGTTCCACCTCGAAGCCGAAGTTGCCGAAACGGCCCAGGGTGAGGGCGTAACCGTTGTGCCCCAGGGGCAGCACCGTCATCGGCGCGGCGCAGCGGCGGAACCAACCATCGTGATGGTCGAGATACTGGGCCACCGCGTCCCGCTGGGCGCGCATCTCCATGACATCCGCGAAGCGGCTGCTATAACACCGCACCCGGGGGTCGTCGGAGTGACGCAGGCCGCTGGCCGGAGCGGAGTGGGTGGTTGGCACGGCAGCTGACCCGGAATGCTGGGTGGGGGGCACAGCGGTCGTGGACATGGGGGACTGGGGGCTGCTGAACGACTGGGTGCTGCTCAACCGTCTCCGTTCTGCGGGAGGCCCAAGCCAGCCGGTGGTGACGGGGCCAGAAACCCATGGTACGGGCGCAGCCCAGGCCGATCGCAGCGGTTGTGACAGCGGCAATCCCGCCGGTTCAGCCGTCGCAGTTCAGCCGTCGCAGAGGTCCATCAGGTGGCGGATCACATCCTCCACCACCCGGTCCGGGGTGGAGGCGCCGGAGGTGATGCCCACCCGCAGGGGCCCGGCGGGCAGGAAGGGGGCCACCTCCTCCAGATCACCCCCCAGCGGCATGTGCTCGATCCGATTGCCCGGACCGATCCTCCCCGGGGTGTCGATGTGGAAGGAGCGAATGCCCCGGCTGATGGCGATCTCCTGCAGATGGGTGGTGTTCGAGGAGTTGTAGCCACCGATGACCACCATCAGATCCAGGGGCTCGTCCACCAGGGAGAACATGGCGTCCTGACGCTCCTGGGTGGCGTCGCAGATCGTGTTGAAGGCCAGAAAATGCTCGTTCAGCTCGACCGGGCCGTAGCGGGCCAGCATCGTGCGCTCGAACATCCGGCCGATCTCTTCGGTTTCGCTCTTGAGCATGGTGGTCTGGTTGGCCACCCCCACCC
>CAYGQY010000251.1:0-3645 GCA_964352195.1 uncultured bacterium | reverse complement strand
GTGCTGCTCTTCCTGGGCCGCTTCCACCCGAAGAAGGGCACCACGCCGCTGCTGGCGGCCTGGTCCTCCCTGGCCGCCGAAGCCGAGCGCCGGGGCTGGTGGCTGGCCCTGGTGGGCCACGGGGATGGGGGGACCCTTGCCAGCCAGGTGGAGCACCAGGATCTGGCCCGCTGCTCCGTGCACGGGCCCTGCTACGGCGACGAGAAAGCCGCCTGCCTGGCCCAGGCGACCGCCTTCGTGCTGCCCTCCTTCAGCGAGGGCCTGCCGATGGCGGCCCTCGAGGCGATGAGCTGGTCGTTGCCGGCCCTGCTGAGCCCCGCCTGCCATCTGCCGGAGGCCGTCGCCGCCGGGGCCGCCCTGGCGGTGGAACCCCGGCAGGCTCAGCTGCAACGCCAGCTGCAGCAGCTGTTCCGCCTCGGGGACGCGGAGCGCTCGGCCATGGGGGCCAGCGGTCGGGCCCTGGTGGCCGAGCGCTTCAGCTGGCCCCGCATCGCCCGGCAGACCCAGGCGCTCTACGGCTGGCTGCTGGGTGGGGGCGAGCCGCCGGCGTTCGTGGAGCACCCGCCGCGATGACAGCGCCGGCGGCCTACAGGCCGGAGATCCATGGGCTGCGGGCCCTGGCCGTGCTCGTAACCACATCGACAAGCGCTGGCTGCCGAGCGGCTACCTGGGGGTCGATGTGTTCTTCATGATCTGGGGGTAGGTGATCACCGGCTCCCTCGGCAAGCACCGGAGTGTCCATCTTGGCGCTCTGCTTAGGGAGCTCTATGCCCGCCAGGTGATGCGGCTGCAGGCAGCCCTGCTGGCCTGCGTGTTGATGGTGCTGGTGATCCCGGGCGGTAGCGAGGACAGGGATCTCCACCCGCTGACGGAACTGAGCAGGCGTCTGGGCGTCTCTAATCTCTACCTCTACCGACAGAGCACCGTCTATTTAGCGAGCGCGAAAAACTGCAACCGATTCGTGCACACCTGGTCTCTGAACGTGGAAACGCAGTTCAGTCTTCTTAGTCTCCCAATGATTTCGCCCTGCGTCTGCGTCCGTCAGCTCTACCGCCACGTGGATCAACTCACCCGGGCGAGCGCGGCCCGGCTGATCGACGCCCTGCCAGTGGAGCTGGCCGCCGAACTGGTGCCCAGGTCATGAGCAGCCTTCTGCTCCGCTGCCAGCGAAGGCTGTTGCCCGACTCCCTGCCTGGCTGGCAGATTGATCTGAGGATCGGACTGGTCTGCATCCTGGTGTCGCTCACGCTGGCGGCTCCACCGCTGTGGATCTTCCGGGATCCCCAGCTCAGCGGCCGTCTAGCGGACTTGATGGCCCAGGCCGTGGATCCGCTCCGGAGGGATCTGCAGGAACCGATCCTGTACCACCGCATCGTGGTGCCCGCGTTCAACCATCTGGTGGGCCTGCGTGGCCTGGCCGTGGCCACGCCGGCCATCGTGGCCTCGGGGCTCTGCCTCGTTCTCAGCGCTCGCATCCTCAGGCTTGCCGTCGGTTCGGCCGCCTACGCCTTCCAGTGCTGCCTTGGGCTGGCCATGACCCTGTTCATCGTCGAAGGTACCTCCCTTTGGATGGCCCCCGACAGCGTCTCCCATCTGTTCGTGCTGCTGGGGGCGCTTCCGGGAGCGGCCGGCCCAGCTTTGGCGCTGGCGGCACCGATCGCTCTGCTCAACGACGAACGCGCCCTGTTCTCCCTGGCCTACCTGCCCCTCCTGGCAGCCCTGCGCGCCCCCGACAATCAGACCCGCTGGCGACAGGCCAGCGGCACAACGCTGGGCATCGGGATCGGGATCGGGATCTGGATCCTCTGCCGGAGCGCGCTCCAGACCGGCTGGATCGGAGAGGGGTTCGAGAGGCCAGAGCACTACGGCACCGTTCGGAGTGCCCTGGGCAATATTCGGCCCATCGATGGCTGGCTGGTGTGGCTGGCCAACGTCTGGGCCAGCTTCAAATGGGTCTGGATCGCACCGCTGCTGGCCGCGGTTCAACAGCGCCGGAGTGGACAGTCGGTTGTGCTCCTGTCGACGGCGTTGACCGGCACCATCTTGGTGCTCTCCCTGTTCAACGGGGATGTCTGGAGATCGGTGTCCTTTGCTTTTCCGGCGATGCTCCTTGCCCAGATTCACCTGTATCGACACTCTCCGGTGCGGGCCTCCCGGCTGGCCAGCGTGATCGCCCTTGCCATGGTGGCCACACCGGTGGTGTATTTCGGAACGAATCTGGTGCTGCAAATATTTCCACCACTGCCACTGGTGCTGCTGCGCACGTTTGTCTCGCTTCAGCATCCTCTGGTGAAGATGATTCGCATGTGGATCTGATTGAATCTGATCTGATCACTTCATTCAGTTCATTTCACCGTCACTCCCGCCCCACGATGGCAGTTATCTTTGCACGACATTCTATTCCCGTTAACGTACCGGAAAACCTCGAAGAAGATCCGTCCAACCGCTTCAGCCACCTGCGTGTCACCCTCCTCCTGTATGAACATAATCAGGGTCTTGTGATTCTCAGCGGCGTACTGAACCAGGCCTGCAGGCTCTTCCACGCCGCCAAGGACGCCGTGCTCTACCCCCTGCTGCGTCTCTCCAATGGGTGAGGCCGTCCGCGACCGGCCTCATCCCCGCCCCCGGCAGGATCTGGCCGCCTACCGCCTGCCGGTGGGCTGGAGTCCGGGGGTTCCGCTGCCCATCCAGGCCCTCTGGGCCTGCCTGGCCCAGCCCCTGGTGGCCAGCGCCCTGCCCGGTAACGGCTGGCGCCGCAGCCTGCTGCGGCTGTTCGGGGCGCGGCTGGGCGCCGGGGGTACCTTCAAACCACGCTTCCGGGTGAAATATCCCTGGCGGCTCGTGGTGGGTGACCACTGCTGGCTGGGGGAGGCCGCCTGGATCGACAACCCGGCGCCGGTGGTGCTCGGTGATCGGGTCTGCCTCTCCCAGGGGGCCTATCTCTGCAGCGGCAACCACGACTACCGCGCCGTGAGCTTCGATCTGCGGCTGGGGCCGATCCGGGTCGGCTCCGACGCCTGGATCTGCGCCTACGCCGTGCTGGCCCCCGGCACCCGGGTGGGGGCCTCAGCAGTGGTGTCGATCGGCGCGGTGGCCTCCGGGTCGATCGCGCCCGGCGCGATCGTGGCCGGCAATCCGGCGCTGGTGGTGGGATGGCGCTGAGCGGCCCGCTTGGCACCGCCCCGCCCGACGGGGCCCCGGCGATCCTGCTGATCGTGCCCACCCTCGATTCGCATCCGCTGCTGCCCCGGCTGGTGAGCTCGCTGCGGCAGCAAAGCTGGCCCCACTGGCGCGTGCTGTTCATCGATGGGCCCAGCGGACCTCAGCACCGCGCCTGGCTGGAGGCCCTCTGCGCCGGCGACCCCCGCTTCCTCTGGCTGCCGCAGGATCAAACTGGCGACGGCATCTTCGGGGCGATGAACCAGGGTTTCGCCGCCGCCGGCCCGGCTGACTGGCTGCTGTTCTGGGGCAGCGACGACTGGGCCGCCGCCCCAGCGGCGCTCGAGCGGGCCGCCGCCGCCGTCAGCGCCGACCCCGGCTGCGATCTGCTGGTCTGCCGCGGCCGCTATCTGCGCCTGGCGCCGGACGGCCAGGGTGAGCCCAGGCCGGGCCGCTCCACCGCCTTCCGCTGGCTGGGGACCTATC
>CAYGQY010000250.1:0-3649 GCA_964352195.1 uncultured bacterium | reverse complement strand
CCGCAGCAGACCCCCTGAGGGGATCGAAAGCGCCGGGTTCACCTGGCCGTTGACGGTGAGCACCGCTCCTTCGCGCCCCAGCATCATCCCCATGCCCATCGGGCTGGAACCCGCCTCACCGGGAAGGTCTTTGAGGAAAAGCACCTGCTCCTCGGCGGCGCGGACTTCGGGGATCTGATCCAGGGCACCGCGCACGATGAACACCCCTCCGAGGCCGCCGAACACCTGATCGGCCGTCGTGCCGTGGTGGTGGGGGTGGTAATAGAAGGTGCCGGCGGGATGGTCGGCCGGCAGGGTGAAGGCGTAGCTGTGGCTTGCGCCGGGGGCCACGCTCACGAACACGTTGTCAGCACTGCCGCCGGGAGAGATGTGGAGGCCGTGGTAGTGCAGGTTGGTGGGGCGAGACAGGCGGTTGACCAGCTCGATCCGCACGGCATCGCCGGGTTCGGCCTCCAGCAGGGGCCCAGGCAGCAGGCCGTTGTAGGTGAGGGCCCTGGACGGGCCGCCCGGGATCGCCACATTGGTTTCCTGGGCCACAAGTTCCAGGTCCAGGCGTCCGCCGCTGGAGCGCAGGCGGGCCTGAGCTGGTACACCCGTGCTGGCTTGGGATCGAAGCTGGGCAGAGCGTCCCAGCAGGGCTGAGCCTGCGGCGATCGCTGAGGCACCGCCGGCCATGGCAAGGAAGGAACGGCGACCCAGACGCAATGCCATCGCTCCCTCAGGCCTCGATCTGCAGGAAGGGGCGGCGGGAGCCGCCGCTGTCGAAGGAGAAGACGGTGTAGGCCTCACGGCGCAGGGCCGATTCCATGCCCGGCGAACCGAGGGGCATGCCCGGCACGGCGATCCCCGCCACCGTCGGTCGCTGCCGCAGCAGCTGATCGATCGCCTCGGCAGGGACGTGCCCCTCGATCACAAAACCAGCCACCGTGGCGGTGTGACAGGACGCCAGGTCTCCTGGGACGTTCAATGAGCTCTTGACCGCTTCCAGGTCGGCCACAACGTGATCCTTCACGCTGAAGCCGTTGGCACGCAGGTGGTCGAGCCACCCCTTGCAGCAACCGCAGCTGGCCGTGCGGTAGGCCGTCACCTGGCGGCTGGTTGCCAAGGCGTCGGTCGACGCTGTACTCAGGGCCACTGACGACCGGACGGTGGACGGCGACAGCCAGTAGCCGATGCCAACCACGGAGAGCCCCGCCAGGATCGTGGCCAGCAGCCACCCCCGGCGGTGCGACCGCGACGTACCGCCAGAGGTGGAATGATCTGGATCGGGTTGCGGCACGTCCATTCCTAGCCGATGAGTGAAGGATTGAACTCATCTTAAAGGCTCTATTTGACTGGAGAGTCAAGGGATGACTGAATCTGTGGCCTGCAAGCAGAGCCACTCCTTTGCGGGCGCCCGGCTGCCGGGAGGGCTCAGAGGGCAAAGAGCCTGTCGTATTTGTAGTACTCCGGTTTGCGCAAGCCCTCCAACGCCAGCATCCGCCGCAGCTCGATGATCTCGGCCCTCTGGGCCACGATCACCTCCCGCGCGAAGCGCCGGATGGTGGGGTTGGTGCTCTTGGCCCGGGCATCGTGAGCCATCATCAACGCCCCAGCGTGGTGCTCGATCATGCCCTCAAGGAACCAGACCACCCGGTTCTCCTTTGTGGGTCCGTCGCCCATCATCCGCATGCCGTCGATCTGGGACTGGCTCATGCGGGTCAGGCCGGCGAGGCTGTTTGGATCGCCGCCGCTCGCCAGCGTCACTGGATAGACGGGGGCCTGGGAATACCAGGCCTTGCGCCACAGCCCCATCGCCCGGATCTCTTTGGCCTGATCCCTCCAGATTGAATTTCCGAGCGCCCCAACACCGGGCTGGCCGATCCCGAAGACGAACTCGCTCATGCGCAGGGCTCCCGTGTGGTGCTGCACCATGCCGTCAATGAAGCGCAGGTCGTAGGTGGATCCAGCCGGGCCCACGTCATGAGCATGGGCGCCTTGGGCAGGGGCGGATCCAGCAGGGGCAGACATCCCAGGCATGTCCATCATCCCTGGCATGCCTTGGTGTCCTTCGTGATTCATGCCACCGGGCATCTGGGCCAGGGCAGGAACTGCCACGGTGAGGGCAGAGGCGAGACCGATCAAGGTTGGCGTGAAGCGGGAAGGGCGCATGGCGGCAGGTTGAGGCCACCTCACCGTATAGTCTCCTGTGGTCTGGAGAGTCAAGGGCAAGGGCGCAGCAAATCCGCGCCGGCCGATGCCGGTCCTCCAAGACTTGACTCTCCCCTCAAGCGCCAACAAGTGCTGGGCGTGGGTGGGCCAGTCCTTCGATCCCGATCGCATTGAAATCCGTGTTGTCCTCGAAAGCACGGAAGACTGGTTGATCATCAATGACGATGTCATGGATTACCCCATCCATCTGCACCTCAATCCCTTCCAGGTGACCACCCGTGTTGGCCGCGCCGAATCCCAGCGCCACTGAAATGACAAGGTGCTGGTGCGCTCGGGAGAGGGGAGGTGCGCCTTCGGCTGAGCGTTCTCGATTTCGCAGGTCGCACTGTTTCCAACTGCCACAACCTCGATCACATTGATGCGCCACGTCCTAACCCTGTTGCTGACCTGTTGGCTTGCAGCTCCTTCGTTGGCGGCTGAATTAGAGGCCTGTCGGAACCTGCTGGAGCAACGCAATGCCCTGGCCGAGCAGGCCATCAAGGCCGAAATCGCCCTGGTTCGAACCATCCGTGAACGGATCTGCCCGGTCCTCAGCCAGCAGGCCGATGGGGCCAATGCCAACGACCGCAACGAGCGGACCATCGACTACCAGGCCCTGCTCGACTGCCGCCACAAGGCGGAAGAACAGCTGCTACGCAGCCAGCGGGTTCTCTACGTCAACCGCCAGCAGTTCAGGTTCTACACGGCGGCTGGAGCCAAGCTGGCCCGGCAAGCCGATGGGCTGGATCAGCTGTTGCAGGATCGAGAGTGCTCCCAGCTGCGTTGATCAACAACCTGCGGAAACACGGACCCACCCAGACCCTTGACCCTGAAGTGACTACAGGCTGTTTGATGGGGTCTGGATGACAGGACCATGGCGGAACATTGCTGCAACAGCGGAACCAGCGGACAGAAGGCCGGAGCCACCACGGAACCGGAGCCGGCAAGCGGCAGAGAAACGCTGTTTCGGATCAGCGCCATGGATTGCGCCACCGAGGAAACCGAGATCCGCCATGCCCTTTCAGGTGTCGACGGCATCCGCAGGCTGAGGTTCCTGCTGGCCGAGCGCGTGCTGGCGATCGATGCGGATGCAGCCGCGCTCAACTCCGCCCTTGCGGCGATCCGCCGTTTGGGATTCAATCCGGAGCCGATCAGCGCCGATCACCGGCCGTCCGCCGCCCAGACCCGCGCCGAACGGCGCCTTGAACGAATCCGCCTGGGGGGTTCCCTGGCATTGGCGCTCACGGCGGAGCTGCTGCATCTGGTCGTTCCCGCCTACCCGGGCCATGAGCT
This sequence comes from uncultured bacterium, assembly GCA_964352195.1. Lineage (GTDB taxonomy): Bacteria > Cyanobacteriota > Cyanobacteriia > PCC-6307 > Cyanobiaceae > CAYGQY01. The sequence continues at coordinate 166 of CAYGQY010000250.1, read as the reverse complement.
GGTGGAGATCGGGATCGCCCTCGCCGCGATCGCCCTGGCGGGCTTCTCCGTGTTTCGCAAAGGCCTGGCCGCCCTGCGCGAGCGCCGGCTCAACATCAATGCGCTGATGAGCGTCGCGGTCACGGGCGGCTTCCTGATCGGCCGCTTCCCGGAAGCCGCCATGGTG
>CAYGQY010000249.1:0-3662 GCA_964352195.1 uncultured bacterium | reverse complement strand
CATCCGTCCTGACGAGATCAGCGCCATCCTCAAGCAGCAGATTGAGGACTACGACAAGTCTGTGTCCGTCAGCAATGTCGGCACCGTTCTGCAGATCGGCGACGGCATCGCCCGGGTCTACGGCCTGCAGCAGGTGATGGCCGGTGAACTGGTGGAGTTCGAAGATGGCACCGAGGGAATCGCCCTCAACCTCGAAGACGACAACGTCGGCGTGGTGCTGATGGGCGAGGGCCGGGGCATCCTGGAGGGCAGCACCGTCAAGGCCACCGGCAAGATCGCTTCCGTGCCTGTTGGTGACGCCATGCTGGGCCGGGTGGTGAACGCCCTGGGGCAGCCGATCGATGGCAAGGGCGATATCGCCACCACTGAAACGCGTCTGATTGAGTCGATGGCGCCTGGCATCATCCAGCGCAAGTCGGTGCACGAGCCGATGCAGACGGGCATCACGGCCATTGACGCCATGATCCCCATCGGCCGGGGCCAGCGGGAACTGATCATCGGCGACCGCCAGACCGGCAAGACGGCCATCGCCATCGACACGATCATCAACCAGCGTGGCGAGGACGTGGTCTGCGTCTACGTGGCGGTGGGACAGAAGGCCGCCTCGGTGGCCAACGTGGTGGAGGTGCTTCGCGAGAAGGGCGCCCTCGACTACACCATCGTGGTGGCGGCCAGTGCTTCGGAGGCTGCGGCACTCCAGTACCTCGCCCCCTACACCGGCGCGGCCCTGGCTGAATCGTTCATGTACAAGGGCAAGGCCACCCTGGTGATCTACGACGACCTCACCAAGCAGGCCCAGGCCTACCGCCAGATGTCCCTGCTGCTGCGCCGCCCCCCCGGGCGGGAGGCCTACCCCGGCGACGTCTTCTATTGCCACAGCCGCCTGCTGGAACGCGCCGCCAAGCTCTCCGATGCCATGGGCAAGGGCTCGATGACCGCCCTGCCGATCATCGAGACCCAGGCCGGTGATGTGTCGGCCTACATCCCCACCAACGTGATCTCGATCACCGATGGTCAGGTGTTCCTCAGCTCCGACCTGTTCAACTCCGGTCTGCGCCCCGCCATCAACGTGGGCATTTCGGTGAGCCGGGTGGGCGGCGCCGCCCAGACGAAGGCGATCAAGAAGATCGCGGGCACGCTCAAGCTGGAGCTGGCCCAGTTCGATGAACTGGCGGCCTTCTCCCAGTTCGCCTCCGACCTCGATGCCGCCACCCAGCAGCAGCTCGGTCGAGGCAAGCGCCTCAGAGAACTGCTCAAGCAGCCCCAGTACAGCCCCCTGATCCTGGCGGAACAGGTGGCGGTCGTCTACGCGGGCGTCAAGGGCCTGATCGATGAGATCCCCGTGGATCAGGTGTCGGAATTCTGCCGGGAACTGCGGGACTACCTCAAGAGCCACCAGCCCGAGTACATCACCAAGGTGCAGAGCGAAAAAGTGCTCAGCGAGGAGGCCGAGGGACTGCTGAAGCAGGCCATCGGCGAAGTCAAATCCACCATGCTGGCCACCGCCTGAGGTTATCCGTCCATGGCCAACCTCAAGGAAATCCGCGACCGGATCAGTTCGGTCAAGAACACCCGCAAGATCACCGAGGCCATGCGCCTGGTGGCGGCCGCCAAGGTGCGCCGTGCCCAGGAGCAGGTGCTCCGCGCACGGCCGTTCGCCGATCGTCTCACCCGGGTCCTGGAGAATCTCCAGTCCCGCATGCGCTTCGAGGATGTGGTGGATACCCCGCTGCTGGAGCAGGAGCGTCCGCTCCGGCACATCACCCTGGTCGCCGTCAGCGCTGACCGGGGGCTGTGCGGGGGCTACAACGCCAACATCATCAAGCGCACCGAACAGCGGTTCGCCGAACTCAAGGATCAGGGCTACGACCTTTCCCTCGTGCTGATCGGCCGCAAGGCCACGTCCTATTTCCAGAACCGGTCCTATCCGATCCTGGCCACCTTCACCGGGCTGGATCAGGTCCCCAATGCCGACGAGGCCCGCGGAATCGGCGACGAAATCCTGGCGGAATTCCTCTCGGGCTCCACCGACCGGGTCGAGATCATCTACACCAAGTTCGTGAACCTGGTGAGCAGCGCCCCTGTCTCCCAGACGCTGCTGCCGCTCGATCCCCAGGGCATCGCCAGCCCCGATGATGAGATTTTCCGTCTCACCACCCGGGAGGGCCGCCTGGCGGTGGAACGGGGCAGCGCGCCGAATCCCGAACCCGTTCTCCAATCGGACTTCGTCTTCGAGCAGAGCCCGGATCAGTTGCTCAACGCCCTGCTGCCGCTCTACCTGGAGAACCAGTTGCTGCGTTCACTCCAGGAGGCCGCGGCCAGCGAACTGGCCAGCCGGATGACGGCGATGAACAACGCCAGCGACAACGCCAAGGCCCTGGCCAAGAGCCTCACGCTCGATTACAACAAGGCCCGCCAGGCCGCCATCACCCAGGAGATCCTGGAAGTGGTGGGCGGCGCCACGGCGATGGCCTGATCTCCAGTGCTGATCCAGTCGCTGTTTCCCCTGGCCCTGGCCCGGATCCAGCTGCGACCGGATCCGCTCGATTCAGCCGGAATGCTCCACGACCTGCTCGCGATGCGCGGGCCGGCGCAGTCGAACCCCGACGAGGGCTGCGCCTGGACCGGCGATCTCCACGGGATCTGGCGGCTCCACACCCTGCCGGCGTTCGCCTGGCTCCGGGAGGCGGTCCGGAGAGCCGCGCTGGAGTACCTGGAGGCCATTGGCTTCGATCCTCAGCGGGTCAGCCTGCACCTGCAGCGCTGCTGGCCGGTGGTGAGCGAGCCGGGCCAGGTGGTGGGGCGCCATCACCACCCCAACGCCCACATCAGCGCCGTCTACTACGTCAATGGCGACGGCAGCGGCCGCAGCGGCTGTCTCCGCCTGTTCGCACCGCGGTCCTGCAATGAACTCGTGCCGGGGCTGGCCGTCGGCCACGGCGGACCGATCGCCACCGGCCATCCGCTCAACGCTCCCTGGGTGGATGTGGCACCCCAGGCTGGACTGCTGGTGCTCTTCCCCGCCGCCACCGACCACGCCGTCACCGCCAACCTGGACGCGGAGGACCGCAGGATCTCGATCAGCTTCGACCTCGTTCTCTCGGCTCCGGCCGACGCCGGGGCCGCCGGCCCTTCGCCCGAATATCTCGCCCCCCATCCCGACCAGTGGACACCACTGACCCTGACGGCACCGGTCCCATCCGGTACGACCCCACCGTCCGGGAAGATGGGATGGTGATCCATCTCCTGCCATGGGGCCCCGTCTGCAGCCGCCCATGAGTGACACCTTCCGCGTGACCGCCGAGCTGAATGGCACGACCCACAGCTTTCCCTGCCGAGCCGACCAGACCGTGCTCGCCGCCGCCGAGGCCGCGGGGATTGGCCTGCCGAGTTCCTGCTGCTCGGGCGTCTGCACCACCTGTGCGGCCCGGCTCAGCTCCGGCCGCGTGGACCAGTCCGATGCAATGGGGGTGAAGGCGGACCTCCAGGCCGAGGGCTACGCCCTGCTCTGCGTCTCCTATCCCCGCAGTGACCTCACCCTGCTGGCCGGCCAGGAGGACGCCCTCTACGAGGCCCAGTTCGGCCAGTTCCAGCGCTGAGCGATGCGAGGGGGGGGGGGGGGGGGGGGGGGGGGGGGGGGGGGGGGGGGGGGCGGGGGGGGG
>CAYGQY010000248.1:0-3663 GCA_964352195.1 uncultured bacterium | reverse complement strand
GCACGCCACGGCGCAGCCGTGGCACGCTGAAGGACGGCCGTCGCCGACCGGAGCCACTGCTGAAACCGCAGGGGATACGACGTTGGCTAACCCATGCAGCCAATCTCCCGCCACGCTGGATTCAACTTTCTGATCTTGCTTCTACCTCGCGGTCTCGGCAAAGGTTTTCCATGGACAAAGGAATGCTGGGCTTGCGTAAAAAGAACGCTCTTCACAGAGCAGCCCACGCCCCTTCGCCCTACGCCCGCCTGCTCCAACCTGCGCCTTCTCACAACAGGGGAGAAGGGCAAAACCTTCTCACAGACCTTCTCACATCCAAGCCTGAAGGCATATGAGACTCATTGCAGCGCAGACGGTTTAGCTAATTGGTCGAGAAGCTTCCCAAGCTGAACGTCGCCGGTTCGAATCCGGTCACCCGCTTTTGGCAAGGGCTTCGCGAACGGAGCAAGTGGGATTCGGGATCAACGGCTTGCGCCTGAATAGCTGTTTCCTTCAGCCTCTCAATCCGGGGCCGGGGGATTGGGTTGATCCCATGGCTTGATCCGATGTTCAGCGGCGTGGCTTGATCAACTGAAGAACCTGAGGTCCGACGCCGCCGGCCCGGCGCTCACAATCGAGGGATCTGAGAATCAACCGGGCGGCGGCCGTGAGATCGCCCCGTTTCGCAGCGGCCGCGGCGGCCGAGTCATGCAGGGAAGATTCGAGAAGAAGTTGGGCTTTCATCTCGGATCCCGATGCACGCCCCCCGGCACGAGCCAGGGGGGAGGGCCTGTGGACTGAGGGGTTCTGAACCGATCCCGATCGCATCTGAACCGCAGTCACGATCAACAATCCATTGCGCTTTAGTTTATCGGTTCAGGCTCAGTCTGCCCAGCACCGTTACTGCTCATGTCCCCGGCTCCTCGCCATGGCCCCCCAGGGCCAGGATCTGGGAGCGCAACTGGGCGGCCCGGGAGCGATCATCGCGGCTGATCGCGATGGCGAGAGCGAATTCCAGCTTCTCAAGCTGGTGGCCGCCCTCGATGTATCCGGTGGGTCTGGGATGGGGAGCCGGGGCCACGAACGCCGCTGAACCGTTGGTACGGGGCAGGGGGCAGGCCGGATAGATGCTGGCCATGGTGAGCTTTCTTTTCATTCTGCCACCCGTGGCCAGGGCGGCGCGGCGGCGGACGCTAAGCGGCCAGGGGTGGCTCCAGCGGGACGCCGGCCCCGTCCTGTCCAGAGGGTCTGGTGAGAGGGCTCGGCTCCGAACTCCCTTCATGGCTCGGATTCCAAGGTGGGCCCTGCGGCGAGGACTCCTCCAGCAACTGTCGGCAATCCCGCAACATCAGCTCCACGTTCGCCAGGGCCTCGAGTTCGGTGGCCTCCGGCTGGCGCGGGGTTTCAAGCACCGTCTCGAGGGCCGCCAGACGCTGTTCGAGGGTCACGAGCCGGTGGGAAAGGGCGGAGACGGTCTGGGCCAGATCCTCGGCCGTGCGGGTGATGCGGAAAGACACCGATTCAGAGGCCATCACTGACGGGGCAACTGGGCCGATCACAACACAGAACACCCTTCGGCTCAAGCCGTCTCCCAGACTGGGCACTCCCTTGTCCCCTCCGGGCATGTCCACCTCCGCCTCTCTGGCGATCTATCTCCTGGCGGGTCTGGGAGGCGGACTGCTTGCCCTGCGCACGGGCATCCCGGCCGCCCCTCTGGCGGGGGCCCTGCTCGGCGCCGGGCTGGTCAGCATGAGCGGGCGCTGGGAGATGGCGATCTGGCCCAGCGGCACACGCACCGTTCTCGAGATCGCCATCGGCACCGTGATCGGCACCGGCCTCACCAGCGGAGCGCTGCTGGAGTTGAGGCAGCTGTGGCGACCGGCCATCCTGATCACCGTGGCTCTGGTGGCCACCGGTCTGGTGGTGGGGCTCTGGAGCAGTCGCCTGCTCGGAGTGGATCCGATCATCACCCTGCTGGGCGCTGCGCCAGGGGGCATCAGCGGCATGAGCCTGGTGGGCGCCGAATTCGGGGTCGGGGCCGCCGTGGCCGCGCTCCATGCCGTTCGTCTGATCACGGTGCTGCTGGTGCTGCCCATGATCGTGCGACTCGTCCTGACGTTCACAGCTGGTCATCCCTCCGGCTAGCCCAGCGCCTCTCCCCCACTCGACAGCTTCCGGGTGGCCGATACGTTGGGAGCCGCAGCCAGATCAGCCGGATCGGTGTCATGCCTCGTTCACGACAACCTTCCCCTCCCATCGGCCTCCGCCTCGCCCTGGCGCTGGGCACCGCCCTGGTGGCTCTCTCCCCGCCGGGCCCGGCCCGGGCCCAGGCCCCCCAGCCGGACCGCAGTGACGCCGGCGGCAAGGGCGCTGAGGTCTACTGCTTCATGCGCCGGTCGGGCAATGACCATGAGGTCAGCTGGAACGCCGCCTACGCGCTGATCAAACGGCAGAGCTCCAGCCTGTTCAAGACCTCCCCCGAACATGCCGCGGTGATGATCACCGAGGCCGTGGTGAAGTCGCCGGAGGCCTATCCCGATTGCGGCTTGTACCTGGGCGCCCTGTTCGGCAGTGAGCGGCCGGCCCCCCTGACCAGCGACGTCCCCGCCGGTGGCCCCGTGCCGATCCAGAGCGGCGGCACCACCCGCTCGGACCGCTATTCCTATTGACCCCTCCCATCGAGCCTGTCCCTCCTCTCAAACGGCCCCAGGCGGCAGGCAGCCTGCGGATCGGCGGGGCGGCCCTGCTCCTGACCCTGGTCGGGGCCTGCTCCGCTCCACCGATCCCCCAGGGCGAGCGGCTCAGGGGCGACGATTGCCTCCGGGACGTCCAGATCGATGACCTCCAGGACAGCCTGCGCCGCTGTGACGCGGTGGTGGAAGCCTTCCCCGCCGACCCCCGACCGCTCAGCGAGCGCTTCGTGCTCCACACGTTGAACGGGGATCAAGCCGCCGCCTGCCGGGACATCGAGCAGGCGGCCACCCTGCTCGAAGGGCTCCGCACCGATGCCCCGGCGGCGAGCGAACCCGAGGAAGCGTCCGAGGAGGAGCCGGAGCCCGAACAGCAGCTAGCCATCGACATCCGGGTGCGACTGGAGAGCTGCCGCGACAAACCCCCCCTGCCCGCGCCCTGATCTACCAGCTGTCGAGCAGCTCCCGGACCATGGCCGGCAGGGCCCGGCGGCGCAGGCTGGTGGCTCGCCCCTCCAGCAGCAGGGAGATGCGCTCGGCCTTGCTGGCGATCAAACCATCCACGAGCTGATCGGCCACCCCCAGCTGCAGCCAATGGCAGGTGAGGGCACCGGCCATGCCGATGCGGTGGCAACGGTCTTCCGCCTGCTCCGCATCCCCCGGTGTCCAGGGTCGTTCCAGCAGCACCACATGGGACGCCCGGTGCAGGGAGAATCCCAGCCCGGCCGCCCCATAGGTGGCGGTCAGCAGGGGCACCAGGCCGGCCTGGAAGCGATCCACCTGCCGCTGACGTTCGGGCGCCCGCAGCCGGCCGGTGAGGGCAACGCCGCCAAGCCGGGCGGCCAGCCGTTCCGCCATCGCGACGAAGGCGGAGAACACCACCACCGAGGCTCCCCGGGCCAGCAGCCCGGCCACCAGCCGTTCCGCCACGGGGAACTTGTACTGGGCCCCCAGCTGCCGCAGGGCGGTGAGCATCGCCAGCGGTTCCGCATCC
>CAYGQY010000247.1:0-3664 GCA_964352195.1 uncultured bacterium | reverse complement strand
CCTTAATATTGGCAGCTAACGTTGCCGTTCACCGGGCCGCAAGGAGACTGGGGTATGGATACCAACTATCCGGCGGCGGCTCTGGTGCATGGCGGTGTTAGCTGCTCAGCGCCTTCACCTGCGGAGATGGTGCGCCACGAAGAAGGCCGTCCACACTTAGGTCTTCATCAATATCTGGCCAGTGAATTCCAAAGCCAGCGCCAACAATGTCCCAGTTGTCACGCTCCTGAGGGGTGGCGTGCAGGAGGCGCGGGTACCAAGCCAGTGGCACTGAGATGGAGCGGCCGTCTGCGAGGTCGACGATCAGCATGTCCTCTGTGCAGGCAACATCTGTGACACGCTCGCCAGAGTTAGCCATGAAACTCCTCCCATGCTTTCAACAGGATAGCTCTGTTCATGCTGACCAGGCGTTCAATCTCCCGAAGTTCCCTAGCCTTAAAGCCAAGACTTGATGCAAGTGCGACTGGTGTAAGCCACACTTTGCAAGAGTCCAGATCTCGGTCGACCCCCTCAGACGTGAATGTGGGAAGGTTCATTTGGTTCGTGACTTTAGAAGTAGAACCTGTATGGACCGCTTCGGGGGGTGCGCGCAGAAGCGTTAGGGAATAACGAGCTTTTACCAGGAAAGTCGTTAAGTGCATGAGAGGCAGGAAAATTTATGCGAGGAGAAAGGCAAGTAAAATCGCATTCTTAAATCAAAGAGAGGGGGGTGTATGAGGCTGAACACTACTAATTAAGCAGAGATGTAAGGATAGGCGATGCCTGGATAAATGTTTTGATTGGAAGGCCATAGTTAAAGCCTGCAGACTGGCATCCACCATTAGTATGAACGCCTACAATAAGGCCATCCTTTGCACTTATGATTCCTGATCCTGAATTTCCACCGAGCGTGTCAATGTCATTGTATCTGATCTGCGAATCAGATAGACCTGAAACTCGACCTGCTTCAATACGCTTACGGACACCAGCTGGATGGCCAATGATCGCAATAATATCATTGGTCGATGCATTCTCCGAGGAAATAGTTGCTATGTTGTACTTGTCACCGGGTGAGCCTGAAACCCTGCATAGTGCCATGTCAAGCCCGTTTAATCTGTATTCTAATAATTCAACGACATCGTAACCGTCCTCTTCTCTGGGATTACCCAAAGGGTCAAATTGATAGTTAAAATTGACCTTCATGCTGTTCGCTATATCTGCTGGGCTTATTTTATCTTCAGTTCCATTAACCCGCGGAACTTGCCAACCTGTTGGATTTTGATCAAACAGGTGACCACAAGTGAGAACTAGATCTTTTCCTACAATGGTACCCGTTCCCCACCGGACACCGCTTACGTTGCCTGGGCTTGTATACCTTATATTCAAATCTTGTTGCCATTGAAACTGGCAGACACTTGGCGAATGTCGCTTGACAAACTCTTTCGAAACGCCCAGCAATCCTCCATAAATCTCAACATCCTCCGAATCATCATCATGACCGCATATACTCTCTTTGACCTGAGTATAAACACTTTTCGGCGTTGATTCAGGGCTCGACTCTGAACTCTCGCTGTCAGCACCAAGTGTTCTAAATCTATTTGCAGCAAATCTACCCACGTCATTTGCGGCCTCATCGATGTTGTCGATTAGCCGGTTTACTCGCTGCCATACCTCTTGGGGTATCCAGAGATCTCTAGCTGGTTGCTCGCTTGTAGGTGTAGGCATGTCAATCGAAGGCTAAGGATAGCGAGGGTTCGACAGATAAAGTAGCTACTTATATTTGGTGAACTTACAAAACACTCTACCTTTAGTCGAGCCCCTAACCCCCCACGAATCTTTGCTGCGCGCGTGTGCTCTAGCTGTAAGCTTTGTAGGAAATTTTAATCCAGTTCCTGGCAATATCTCAACATAATCGGACCAGGTTACGCGTATCCAATTCTCACTTCCGATTCTTGAAATATAGCTAACCTTGAGGGAGTTGACGTCAAATACATAGTTTGGTGGCAAGACATGGGTTTCCACATCACTCCCTGTCTTTCTTCCTCTATGATCAGTCCTAGTGGTTCGCACTGATAGATATATGCCAACTGTATCAGTCGCTTCAACAGCCTCTTCGGCTGCGGCAGACTCTTCGACAACCTCCCAGACTGGTCCATTCTCATCTGTAAGCACATCTCCATTGGCGTCCACTTTCAGCCGCCTTACGGCGAAACTCTCTTGTTCCTCCTCAGAATCGTCACTGTCAACGACTTCAAAATTAGCTGCGATCTCAGTATTATTCAGATCAAGGTCTGATTGCAGAGAAGCCATGGAAATAGGATGATGAAGGGTGAAATGTCAAGTAGGATGCCATTCTCATTGACTACTTATCATTGCATCTAGGGAGAAGCCACAAGCGACATTCTAGGAAAACTTAATAGTCTCTGCAAGGAATGTCGTAGCGGCTGATACGGTTTCTACATGACTTTCTCGCTTTGCATCTTCTATTCGAAGATTCCGAACCAAATCCTAGACAATACAAAAGGCTCGCAAAGACTTGCAAGCCCTGCCTGATGGCTGATGCCCTAAGTTAGAAGTTAATGGAACAAGGATACTAGCAGGCATCCTTACAAGCTCTTCTTCCTGCCTCCGCAAGTGCAATGCATGCAGCTACGACAACAGGACCGCCAACTCCAGCGCATGCAGCCACTGCAGCAGCTGCTGCGACGTCGCAAGCTGTCTCACAAAAGATGTTCTCAGGGATCTCTGAAGTGCCTACTGTCTCAGTTGCTTCATCCGGTTCTATGTCTTCTTTAAAGAAGCCATGGATTATGGCTTCAATTTTCTCCTGCTCGACAGGCTCAATGCCAGTCCAAAGTTCTTGGTTAACCTTCAAGGACATAATAGGTTGGGTGGGTGACCATTTAACTAATAGCCCGGAGTGCTTGAAGCTGGCCACTTACTTTAAACAATCTGTAACCTCTATTGCACAGCACGCTCCGCGCCGGGCGGCCTGACCGCCTAAATCGGTATAAGTAAATCGGCTTAGGCTAGGAGTCTGTCGCGCATAGATCCGCACGCTCCCTTTTCCAGCCAACGCTAAATCTGCCCGGATCCTAGTGATTGCAATGGATCTGGAGGCAAGAATGGGGCATGGTCAAGCCCAAGTCCTTCCGTCCCTGGAACCCCGAGCAGACCCTTCTGCTGCCGCCATCACCGGTGGAGTGGCTGACGGAGAACCACCTGGTGTTCTTGCTGTTCGATCTGGCCGCCGAGCTGGAGCTCGAGGCCATTCATGCTGTCTACCGCCAGAAGGATCCGCGGGGGGGGAAGGCCTACGAGCCTCGGATGATGGTGGTGCTGCTCCTTTACGCCTACTACGTCGGGCTGCCCAGTTCCCGCAGAATCGAGAAGGCCTGCTGGGAAGATGCCGCCTTCCGGGTGCTCACCGGCAACCAGCAGCCGGACCACAGCTGGATCAGCGCCTTCCGCCGTCGTCATCTCGATGCCTTGGTCGGGCTGTTCGTGCAGGTGCTCCGGCTGTGCCAGAAGGCGGGGCAGGTGAGCCTGGGTCATATGGCGCTGGATGGCACCAAGCTCCGCGCCAATGCCAGCGGGCACAAGGCCATGAGCCACGAGCGGATGCTCAGGGCGGAGAAGGAGCTGGAAAAGGAGATCAACGCCTTGATCCGCAAGGCCGAGATCC
>CAYGQY010000246.1:0-3665 GCA_964352195.1 uncultured bacterium | reverse complement strand
CAGCTGCACCCCCAGGGCCAGCCACCAGATGGTCTCCAGCTGGCTCATCGGGTCAGGTCGATCCCACGGGGGCGGGGGAGGGTTGGCGCCGCCGGGCCAGTCTGAGCTTGGCCGAACGGCTGCGGGGATTGCTCTCCTGCTCCGCTGCGTCAGCCACCAGAGGTTTGCGGCTGAGGCGCTCCAGGCGCGGGTCGGCGGCGAAGGCGACCTTCACCCGCCGGTCTTCGAGGGAATGGAAGCTGATCAGCGCCAGCAGCCCCCCGGGTTCCAGCCATTCGGGGGCAAGCCGCAGCAGGCGATCGAGCGCCCCCAGCTCATCGTTGACCGCGATGCGCAGGGCCTGAAAGGTCCGGGTGGCCGCGTGGACGCGACCATGGCGGGTCTTGGGGGGGTAGCAACCGGCCACCAGGTAGGCCAGATCGGTGGTGCCGCGCCCGGAGCCCGCCCCGCCGGCCGGACTCCAGGGCCGACGCTCCACGATCCGGCGGGCGATCCGCCGCGAGAGTCGCTCCTCACCGAAGGCATAGATCAGATCGGCCAGCTCCTTCTCCGGCAGCCGGTCGATCAATTCGGCGGCGCTCTCCCCGCTGGTGGGGTTCATGCGCATGTCCAGCGGGCCCTCGGCACGGAAGCTGAAGCCGCGCTCGGCCCCATCAAGCTGGGGGCTGCTCACCCCCAGATCGGCCAGCACCCCCGCCAGGGGCTGGGGCGGGCGGAAGTCGGCAAAGTTGCCGGCCCGCAGCGTGACCCGTTCGCCGAAGGGGGCGAGACGCACGCGGGCCGCTTCAAGCGCGGCGGGATCCCGATCCAGCCCGACCAGGCGCAGCCCCGGGTGGGCCTCCAGCAGCAGGGCGCTGTGGCCGCCGCCGCCCACGGTGGCGTCCAGCAGCAGACCCGTGGCCGGCAGGGCCTGGAACGCCGCCAGCACGGGGGCGGCCAGCACGGGGTGGTGGAGGAACATCTGCGGCATGCCGTCCTTCCTAAGATCCGGGCGTTCGCCCGACCGGCACGGCTCCATGACCCAGCTCGAGACGCGCACCGAGCCGATGGTGGTCAACTTCGGCCCCCATCACCCCTCGATGCATGGGGTGCTGCGGCTGGTGGTGACCCTCGACGGCGAGGACGTGGTGGACTGCGAGCCAGTGATCGGCTACCTCCATCGCGGCATGGAGAAGATCGCCGAGAACCGCACGAACGTGATGTTCGTGCCCTATGTGAGCCGCTGGGACTACGCCGCCGGCATGTTCAACGAGGCGATCACGGTGAACGCCCCCGAGAAACTGGCCAGCATCCAGGTACCGAAGCGGGCCAGCCACATCCGGGTGCTGATGCTGGAGCTCAACCGCATCGCCAACCACCTGCTCTGGCTGGGCCCCTTCCTGGCTGACGTGGGCGCCCAGACCCCCTTCTTCTACATCTTTCGAGAGCGGGAGATGATCTACGACTTGTGGGAAGCGGCCACCGGCCAACGGCTGATCAACAACAACTACTTTCGAATCGGTGGCGTGGCAGCTGATCTGCCCTACGGCTGGCTGGAGAAATGTCTCGATTTCTGTGACTGGTTCGGCCCGAAAATCGATGAATACGAGAAGCTGATCACGAACAACCCGATCTTCAAGCGCCGCATCGAAGGCCTGGGGGTGATCAGCCGTGAAATGGCCATCAACTGGAGTCTCTCCGGGCCGATGCTGCGCGCCTCCGGAGTGCCCTGGGACCTGCGCAAGGTCGATCACTACGAGTGTTACGACGATTTTGAGTGGTCTGTGGCCTGGGAGAAGGAGGGCGATTGCTACGCCCGTTACCGGGTGCGGATCGAGGAGATGCGCCAGTCGCTGAAGATCCTGCGCCAGGCCTGCCGAGCGATCCCCGGCGGCCCCACCGAGAATCTGGAGGCGAAGCGGATGGCCGAAGGCCGCAAGAGCGAGTGGTTCGGTTTCGACTATCAATACGTGGCCAAGAAAGTAGCCCCCACTTTCAAGATTCCCGGAGGGGAGCTCTATGCCCGCGTGGAATCCGGAAAAGGTGAATTGGGCGTGTTCATCATGGGCAACGATGACGTCACCCCCTGGCGCTGGAAGATCCGGGCTGCCGACTTCAACAACCTGCAGATCCTTCCCCACATCCTCACCGGGGCGAAGGTGGCTGACATCATGGCGATCCTTGGCTCGATCGACGTAATCATGGGCTCGGTGGATCGCTGATACCTCCCGTCCCGTGAGCAGGGCCGTGCCCGCTCGGCGCCGAGGCCACCTCTGGATGGAGCAGATGCGCCATTCGGGCTATCTCCTGCCGTCCGTGCTCACCGGGTACCTGTGGTGGAAGGGGCGCCACCCGGGCCTGCCGGGTCTGAGCTGTCCGCTGCGGGCCCTCACAGGCATCCCCTGCCCCACCTGCTTCCTCACCCGTTCCACGGCCGAGGCCCTCCAGGGGGATCTGGGACAGGCCTTCGTCCTGCACGCCTTCGGACCGCCGCTGGCGGCGATCCTGCTGATCTGGTCGGTGTGGGCGATCCGCCGGCGGCGGCTGGTGCCCCCAAGGCTGCCCGCCTGGCCCCTGGGCGCGGTGACGCTGGGCCTGCTGGCCTACTGGGGGCTGCGCCTGCTGCTCCAGTTCGGGCTGGGGACCCCGGCGTTTCCCGGACTGGCCGCGATCAGCTGAGCACCCCCTGGTGATAGGCGGAGTTCTGGATGTAGAAGGTGGCCACCGGCACCGCCACCAGGGCCCCCAGCCCACAGGTGCAGACGGACACCACCAGCACGAGTAACCAGGCCAGCAGTTCGATCCCCGCGAAGGAGCGGCCGCGGGGGGAGCGGTAGACCGCCTGGAAGGACGTGCTGAAGGCCTCCTGGATGGGCTGATCGGTGAGAAAAATCTTGTTGACAAAGACCGGCATCACCAGAGCCACGGCGATCCCGGGAAGGATGCACAGCAGGAAGCCGATCGCCGCGACGATCGAGAACAGCACACCGGCCAGGAGATAGCGGAGCGGGCGCTGCAGCAGGGCGCGAAAGGCCTGGTCCGTGGAGATGTTCTCCCCGCTGGCGTAGTGCATGGCAGGCACGGCCACGAAGAGCACGCCGACCAGATTGGAGAGGATCCCGAAGGGCAACTGGGCCAGATTTCCCAGCCCCGCCGCCAGGCTGGAGGCCAGGTCGGCATCGGCCCCGGTCCCGGCCACCTGCAGACCCACCAGGGTGACGAGCAGGGACACCCCGACACCCACCGCCGAGATGACCAGGCTGCTGACCCAGATCAGCAGGATGGTGGGGAGGTGGGCCACGAATGCCGTCCAGGCCTTGTTGATGCTCGGCTGGTCGTAGGCGAACACAGCGGCCAAGGCAGGGGAAGGCGAACTGGTCGGAACGTAATCGGTGCGACCGATGCCAGCAACGCCACCGCAACGGAACGTGCAGCTGGACCCGGTGGCAGCATGGCCTGGCGTCCGCTGACCCGAGGCGGGATCATCCCATGCCACCGCCGTCCGCCCCCCCCTCCGACTGGCTGCGGCTGCAGCGCACGGTGCGCTTCGGTGACACCGATGCCGCCGGGGTGATGCACTTTCACCAGCTCCTGCGCTGGTCCCACGAGGCCTGGGAAGAGAGCCTGGAACGGTTCGGCCTTCCCGCCGGACGGATCTTCCCGACCCCTGCCGGCCCCTCCAGGCC
>CAYGQY010000245.1:0-3674 GCA_964352195.1 uncultured bacterium | reverse complement strand
TCGCCGCGATCGAGGCGATCGCCGGCCCCGCCCGCACTGGTGAGATCGGCGACGGCAAGATCTTCGTCACCAATGTCGAATCGGCGGTGCGGATCCGCACGGCGGAAACCGGAACCATCGCCCTCTGAGCCCCAGTCCGGCCGTCACACTGAGCGAGCAGCGGTTCCGACCACGGCTCCATGGAGCTCCATCCCCGACAGTGGCTGATCGGTCCCCCCCTGCCCACCGCCGCCGGCGGCCAGGAACGGCTCAGCCGCCCTGAAGCCCTGGCGGTGCTCAGTTCGGACGCCCTCTCCTCGGTGGCCTACGCCACCCAGGAGATCGTGGTGGTCCTGGCCCTCGCCGGCGCCGGGGCCCTCGCTTTCACCCTGCCGATCACGGGTCTGATCCTGGGACTGATGGTCCTGGTGACCCTCAGCTACCAGCAGACGATCCGGGCCTACCCCCGGGGGGGTGGCTCCTACAGGGTCGCCAGCGAGAACCTGAACCGCTGGGCCGGGCTGGTCGCCGCCGCCGCCCTCTCCACCGACTACGCCCTCACCGTGGCCGTCAGCGTGGCGGCCGGAGTGGCGGCCATCACCTCCTATCTGCCGGCTCTGGATGCCGTCCGCCTGCCGCTCTGCCTGACGGCGCTGGCCCTGCTGCTGCTGATCAACCTGCGGGGCGTGCGTGCCAGTGCCCGGCTGCTCAGCCTGCCCACCTATCTCTTCCTGGCGGTGATGCTCTCCCTGGTGGCAACGGGGCTGATCCAGCTGGCCGGCGGTGGCCTGAGCCCGGCGGCGATGGCGGATGGGGTGGGATCAGCCCCAGTGCCCCCCGCCCTCGAGGTGATCGGACCCCTGCTGCTGATGCGGGCGTTCAGCGCCGGCTGCGCCGCCCTCACCGGCATCGAGGCCATCAGCGACAGCGTGATGGTCTTCCAGCCGGTGGAGTGGCGCCACGCCCGTCAGGTGCTCGGGGTGATGGCCCTGCTGCTGGCGGCCCTGTTCGGCGGCATCAGCCTGCTGGCCAGTCGGCTGGCGATCGTGCCCACCGAGACCGGCCCCACCCTGCTCTATCAGTTGGGAGAACGGATCTTCGGGTCCGGCCCTCCCCTGCTGGTGCTCCAGCTCGCCACCCTGCTGATCCTGCTGCTGGCGGCGAACACGGCCTATGCCGATTTCCCGCGGCTGGCGGCCTTCCTGGCTCGCGATGGCTTCGCTCCCCGCCAGCTGGCCCTGCTGGGGGACCGGCTGGTGTTCAGCAACGGCATCGCCTTGCTCAGCGGCATCGCCGCCCTGCTGCTGCTGGCCTTCGGCGGCACGGTGGGTCGCTTGATTCCCCTCTATGCCCTCGGAGTGTTCCTCAGCTTCACCCTGTCGCAGCTGGGCATGGTGCTGCACTGGGGCCGGCAGCGAAGCCCGGGCTGGCGGTGCTCGGCCCTGATCAATGGGCTCGGCGCCACCGCCACCGGCCTCGTGTTCGGCGTGCTGCTGACCAGCAAATTCCAGGAAGGGGCCTGGATGGTGCTGCTGGCCATCCCCCTGCTGGTGCTGATCTTCCTCGCCATCAGCCGCCATTACCGGCGGGTGATGGCGAGGCTGGCCCTGCGGGAGTCCGGACGTCTCGCCCTGCCGGCTGCTCCGGCGGCGGGGGGATCGGCGGTGGTGGTCGTGGTGGACGGCCTTCACCAGGCCAGCCTGGCGGCACTCCGCTACGGACGCAGCATCGCCAGCGAGCTGGTGGCGGTGCACGTGGATCTGGGACGGGGGCCTGCCGGCTCGCTGGAGGAGCTCCAAAGCCGCTGGGACCGTCAACTGCCCCAGGTGCCCCTGGTGGTCCTCCCGTCTCCCTACCGGTCGCTGGTGGATCCGGTCCGTCGCTTCGTGATCCAGTTCGAGCAGGCCCATCGCCCGGAGTCGACCCCGTTCTGCACCGTGGTGCTGCCGGTGCTGGTGACACGGCGCCCCTGGGAAGCCCTGCTCCACAACCGTTCGGCACCGTTGTTGCGCCGGGCCCTGCACGGGCAGGGGGTCCGGGTGGTGACCCTGGTGGGTTTCCGGCTCTGAGCGCTCCCGGCCGCGGCCGCTTGCCAGCCTGCCCGGCTCAGCCGGGCAGCATCACCCGGTTGATCACGTGCACGATGCCGTTGTCGCAGACAATGTCGGCCGACACCACCGAGGCGTTCTTGACCTCGAAGGGGTCGGCGCAGCGGATCGGGATCGAGGCTCCCTCCAGGCTCTCCCAGCTGGGCTGATCGATCAGGTCGCTGCGGCTGAAGGCCCCGGAGAGCACATGGAACTTGAGAATGCGCGCCAGCTGGGGCGGGTTCTGCACCAGGGTCTGCACGGTGCCCGGCGGCAGGGCGGCGAAGGCGTCATCCACCGGAGCGAAGACGGTGAACGGGCCGGGGCTTTCAAGGGCACCGGTGAGGCCCGCCACCTCGACGGCCGTGAGCAGGGTGGAGAACAGACCGGCGCCCTTGGCGGTTTCGATGATGTTGGCCATGGGTGGGGGTCTCTAGCGGTAGTCCTGGGTTTGCACATCCCGGAGACGAGCTTCCGGGCGAACGAAGCGATCCAGCTGGGCCTCAAAGAAGGCCCGGTTCGCCTTGAGATGCTCCGGATCGGGATCATCGAGCGGGAACAGCAGGGCGGCGCGCAGGGCCTGGATCACCGCCGAGGTGACGTTGTACATGGAGCGCTGGAAGGTGATGCCCAGCTGCACCAGGATGTCGTCCTCGCCACGCTTGTGCTGCAGGTAGAGCTCGGTGAGATAGGGGGGCAGGAAGTGCAGCATGTCCTGCATCAGCAGGGTGGGGGGAATGCCCGCTCAACCCACCGGGAACACATCCGCATAAAGGATGCCGTAGTGGAAGTCGGCCTGATCGGCGGGAACCTGGCCGGCCTGGGCGTTGTAGCTCTTGGTGCCGCGGAACGGCGCCGTGCGGTAGAACACCGCCTCCACATAGGGAAGGGCGGCCTCGTAGAGCCAGGTGAAGCCCTCTGATTTCGGGATGATCTCGAAGCACTCCCCCCGGATGAAGACGTGGTGGTAAATCGGCCGGCCCGCCACCGCGAAGATGCCGTTGACCAGGAAATCCATGGCGGCGGGAACACCCGTGAAGCCACCCTCGTCGTAGATGTCGCTCATCTCGAAGAAAACCGGCGCCATCACCTCCCAGAACAGGCCCAGATTGGCCACGTAGGAGAGCTTCTTCACCTGCTCCAAGAGCATTTCTGGAAACAGCTTGTACAGGCCGAGCATCAGAGGATTGCCCCTGAAGTAAGCCTTGATGGCACGATCGGCGTTCTCCCGGTACACCGCGCTGTCGAGATAGTCGTTGAAGCGGCCGCCCATGCCCTGGTGCCAGAGCATGGCATCCATGCAGGCTTCGGCGAATTCCATATTGATCCGGTCGTGCCAGAGGTGATGGAGCAGCTTCGGCAGCTTGCCTGTCTCCCCCTTGGCCATGAACTCCAGCAGCTCGGGGTGGGCCGAAGCCTCCCCGCGCCAGATCCGCAGATCGGCCTGATCCCCCTGATAGGAATTGGGGCGATCGAGATACTCCTGGCTGGGGAAATACTTGAAGGCCGGCAGCGGATTGAGGAACACCTGCTCGGCGATGTAGAGAAGATCGCGCCAGTAGAAGTCCATCGGCACGGCATAGGCCTTGTAGATGCCGATGATCTGCA
>CAYGQY010000244.1:2970-3703 GCA_964352195.1 uncultured bacterium | reverse complement strand
GCTCCGGGGCGGCGCCCAGGGGGAGGGTCGGCCCCAGTCCAAATATCCCGAGCAGGAGCAGCAGCAGGGCCAGGGGCACCAGGGTCCTGACCCACCACCGGACCACCGTTGGCGGCCGGTGGTGGGTGCGTCGGGGCCGTGGGTGATCTGGCCGCGCCATGGTCAAATGCCCTCAGGTGGCCGAGCCCCGGAAACCGGGGACCCGCCGGCCGAGTCTGGATCCGGGTGACGCCGGTTGCCCGGCGCTCAGGCCACCGGCTGCATCAGACCGCCACCGGGGTTGGAGTCGTCATCGTCGTTTTCCTGGTCCTCCTGGAAGAGGGCGAACAGACCGAGAGCCACCATGCTGATCAGGGCCGAGACCACCCCGAAACCGCCGGGAAGACCTGCTTCCCATCCCGTCGCCCCTGCACCGACCAGTTCGCCCATGGTGTTCCGCCGTTTCGGGAAGTGTAACGAACTTTTGCGGAACGGAGACAACCGGATCGAGGACGTGCACGTGCAGATCCCCGCCCCCAGGCCGCGGCGCGGCTTCAGACCACCAGCACTGCTGCGTCCGCCTGCCGCTGCTCGGTTTGCCGCTGCTCCGCGGTGATCCCATCCCCAGCGGGAATCTGGCCGGCCATGGCGCTCAGCCAGGCCATCAGCTGTTCCAGCTGCTTCTCGATCGGCAGCCCCCCCAGCCCCCGCACCAGCACCCAAACCAAACCCCCCCGAACCACCCAACCACCAC
>CAYGQY010000244.1:0-2960 GCA_964352195.1 uncultured bacterium | reverse complement strand
TCCCGCTACCGCCCTGGTACACGAGCCGGCCGTGCAGATGGGGCGGCAGACCCTGGCGCAGCAGGCGGAAGGCCGGTTCCTCCATCGGCGTGTCCAGCGCGATGTTGGGCTTCTCCGGGCGGATGCGGGAGAAGCCGCAGCGTCGGGCCAGCAGTTTGAGCTCCATGAGCTGCAGCAGGCTGTTCACCGGGGCCGGCAGGGCGCCGTAGCGGTCGATCCAGTCGGCGGCGAGCTGGAGCAGTTCGGCGCGGGTGTGGCAGTCGGCGGCCGCCCGGTAGGCGGCCATCTTCTCGTCGCTCTCGGTGATCCAGTCGGCCGGAATGAAGGCGGTGATCGGCAGATCGATCTGGGCCTCGTCCACCGTGGGGATGTCCTGGCCCTGGATCTCCGCCAGCGATTCCTGCAGCATCTCCATGTAGAGGTCGAAGCCGATCACCTCCATCTGGCCGCTCTGCTCCACCCCCAGCAGATTGCCGACGCCGCGGATCTCCATGTCGCGCATGGCTAGCTGGTAGCCACTGCCGAGCTGGGCGAACTCCTGGATCGCCCGCAGCCGCTGCCGCGCCGCTTCGCTCAGCGACGCATCCCCCGGATAGAACAGCCAGGCATGGGCCTGCACGCCACTGCGGCCCACCCGACCGCGCAGCTGGTAGAGCTGGGCGAGGCCGAACTTGTGGGCATCCTCCACCAGGATCGTGTTCACCCGCGGGATGTCGAGGCCGCTCTCGATGATCGTGGTGCAGAGCATCACGTCGGCCTCACCGGCGTTGAAGGCCACCATGGCGCTTTCCAACTCCCCCTCCGGCATCTGGCCGTGGGCCACCTGCAGCTTCAGGCCCGGCAGCATCTCCCGGAGCGTGCCGGCCACCTCCTCGATGCCCTCCACCCGCGGCACCACGTAGAACACCTGGCCGCCGCGGTCGAGCTCCTGGCGGATGGCGCTGCGCACCGCCTCCTCGTCGCGGGCGGCCAGATGGGTCTTGATCGGCCGGCGCAGGGGTGGCGGAGTGGTGATCAGGCTCATCTCCCGCACCCCGGAAAGGCTCATGTACAGCGTGCGGGGGATGGGAGTGGCCGAGAGGGTCAGCACGTCCACGTCCTTGCGCAGCGCCTTGATCTTCTCCTTCTGGCTCACCCCGAAGCGCTGCTCCTCGTCCACCACCAGCAGCCCGAGTTTGTCGAAGCTGGTGCCCTTGCCCAGCAGTTGGTGGGTCCCCACCACCACGTCCACGGTGCCGCCCCGGAGGCCGTCGAGGATGGTCCGGCGCTCGGCGGCGGTGCGAAACCGGTTGAGCAGGGCCACCTTGAGCGGGTAGGGGGCGAAGCGGTCGCTGAGGGTGCGCCAGTGTTGCTGGGCCAGCACGGTGGTGGGGGCCAGCAGGGCGCACTGCCGGCCGGCGGTGATGGCCTTGAAGATGGCCCGGATCGCCACCTCGGTCTTGCCGAAGCCCACGTCACCGCAGACCAGCCGGTCCATCGGCCGGGGCTTCTCCATGTCCCGCTTCACCTCGGCGATCGCCCGCAGCTGATCCGGGGTCGGCTCGTAGGGGAAGGAGTCCTCCAGCTCCGGCTGCCAGGGACTATCGGCCGGGAAGGCGAAGCCCGGGGCCTGGTGGCGCTCGGCGTAGAGCTTGACCAGATCCAGCGCCACCTTGCGCACGGCCTTGCGGGCCCTCTCCTTGGCCCGGCTCCAGGCCACCCCGCCCATGCGGTTGAGTTCCGGCGGGGTGTCGGTGCTGGCCCGGAACCGGCCCAGGCTGCCCAGTTGATCGGCGGCCACCCGCAGCAGACCGTCGGCGTACTGCACGGCCAGGTAATCGCGGGACTCGCCGCTGATCGCCAGCTTCTCCAGCCCCAGGAAGCGGCCGATGCCGTGGTTGCGATGCACCACGAAGTCGCCCGGCCGCATCTTGTTCGGATCCACCGTGCGGCTGGCCGCCTTGCGCCGCCGCCGTATGAAGCCCGAGGCCGCCAGGCTGCTCTGCCCGAACACCTCCCGGTCGGTGAGCAGCACCAGCTTCCAGGCCGGCAACTGCAGACCCTCCAGCTCAGCGGTGCCCTTGAGCTTGAGCGCCACGGGCGTGTTCTGGGCGATCAGCCGCTCGATCGCGGGAAAATCCTGGGGGTTGGGCACGAAGCGGCAGATGCAGTCGTGCTCCTCCAGCAGGGCCACGGTGCGGCTGGGCTGGGCTGACAACAGCCAGACCCTGGAGCGGTCCTGCTGGCAGCCCTTCACCACGGCGGCCAGGCGACCGAACTGGTTGGGATGGGCCGGCACCGACCGTCCGGCCAGATCGAAGCTGTTGGGGTGGGCGTCGCTCTCGTGCAGTTCGGCGAGGTCAAAACCGGCGAAGGCCTCCACCGCCTCCAGGGCCGTGGCCGGGGAGCGGTGCAGGCGGGCCGGCAGCTCCCCCGTCTGCTCCGTTGTCATCTCTGCGAGGTGATCGGCGGCATGGTCGAACCACTGCTGGCCGTGGGCCAGGCACTGGCGTCGCTCGTCCACGGCGATCAGGGTGGCGGCGGGCAGGTACTCGAGCAGGGAGGCGGGCTGGGACCAGGCCAGCCCCATCAACCGTCGCATCCCCTCGGGAGTGCCGCCCTCCAGCAGCTGCTCGAGCGCCTCGGGGCTCAGCAGGTCGTCGAGGCCGTCGGGCATCCTTTCCCGCAGGGCGTCGGCCACCAGCGGGCCGTAGCCGGTGGGGGTGAGCCGCACCGCCTCGATCGGATCGAGGGAGCGCTGGCTGGCGGGATCGAACTCCCGCAGTTTCTCGAGGCTGTCACCGAAGAACTCCAGCCGCACCGGCAGCTCGGCGCTGACCGGGAACAGATCGACGATGTCGCCGCGGCGGCTCCAGCTGCCCTCCTGCTCGATCGTGGGCACCCGCTCGTAGCCGAGCCGGCTCAGCCGCTCGGCCAAGGCCTCGAGGTCCACCGTGTCGCCCTTGCGCAGGCTGAGGCAC
>CAYGQY010000243.1:0-3703 GCA_964352195.1 uncultured bacterium | reverse complement strand
CCACCTGCAGGTCGGGGTGGTGGCGCAGGAGGGGAGGCAGGGCCCGCATCAAGCGGCCGAACCCCCGCAGGGGCTCCAGATTCCGGCTCACGAAGGTGAGCACCGGCGCTCCAGGATCCACCACCAGATCGGCCGTCAGGCGCAGGCCCCGCGGCGATGCCGGCCGCAGCTGAGCCGTGTCGATGCCTTCATGGATCACCTGGATCCGGCCGCGCCAGGGGGCCGGGAAGCTGTCGCGCTGGAACGGGGTGGGGGTGAGCGCCGCGTCGGCCGCCGCCAGTGCCGAGAGTGCCATCAGGTTGTTGCGCACCAGCAGCCTGAGCCGCTCCGGAGTGATCGGAGGAGCATCCGGATCAGCGCCGCCGAGCAGGGCGGGAGCACCGAAGAGTTCCGGGTAGGCGATCAGCACGGCCTCGGGCCAGAGATCCCGCAGATAGAGGCCCTCCCCCCAGGCGCTGTGAAACAGGATCAGCCGGGGCTCGAGGCCGTCGCGTTTCAGGGTCCGGGCCAGCTCAGCCACCCGTTCACCCCGGATCAGGGCACGTTCGAGGCCGGGATCGATCAGCCCGGTGGGCAGGGATTCGATCGGAGGAGCCTCGTAGGGGTGCAGCGTCCAGCCCTCCGGGCTGCCGGGGTCCGGATCGGCGCTGATGGCGTGCACCTCATGGCCGCAGGCCAGGAGCTGGAGTGCGAGGGGACGGAACTGGGCTGGAAAGGCCTGATGAAGGAGCAGACACTGCATCAGGCGCGGCTGCCATGGAGACAAAGGAATCCTGAAGGAACTCGGTACAGTTCGATCGCTTCCCTATCGCCGCCGTATCGATGCCTTCCCTGCGGAGTCTGTTCGGTCGCTCGAGTCACACCAGGCAGGCACAAGGACCCGATCCTGCTCTGGTGTCCGCCCCCCCTCCGGCCCGGGAGGTGAACCGGTTGGTGAGTCCGTTGCCGCAGGGAGAGGTGGAGCTGCCGATGGAGATCACCGCCTGGTCGGTGCGGCGGCTGCAGACGATCTTCACCCAGCTCGACCAGACCCCCAACCAGCAGACCGTGCAGGATGCCCAGGCCGCCCGCTCCTGTTTCACCCGGTTCTGGCTCTCGGCTCCGGTCGATTATCTGGAGATGCTCTATGCCGGCCCGATCGGGCAGGCCTACAAGCTGATGCTGCGGGGCGTGCTGCCGGCCCTGCCCCTGCGGGAGAAGGATGAACGCTGGAAAGCGGGCCTCACCCAGCGGCTGCTCACGGCCTTCGGGCACCACGAAACCACCAATCTGCTGCTGGCCGTGATGCCCTATTACGACCTCAACGCCATGAAGGTGGCCGATCCGCTGCGGCAGATCCCGGAATGGCTGCTCGGCGACTACGCCGAGCGCTGCGACCCCCAGCTGCTGCAGAAACTGCGCCGGCGCCAACCCGGCGGGAACGGCGCCGGGAACACCGGGGCCCCCGCCCTGCTGGCCCCGGCCGGGTCCAGCGGCGAGCGCCCGCTGATCCCCTCCACGGAAGCTGAAGCGGATGGCGGCCCCCTGCCCCTCTTCTCAGAAAAGCGGGGCGAGGCCTGCCTGCCCCTGATTCAGGACAATGAATTTCTGGGCCGGATGAGCGGTCTGATCAATCTCTACGCGATCGATCCGAGCGACGCCGAACTCAAGCGTGAACTGGCCGTGCTGCGGCGCCAGGTGGCCCAGATCTGGCTGGATGTGGATCCCGACCAACTGCAGACGCTCTACCGGGCGCCGTTCGGCCAGCTCACCCAGAACCTGATCGGCTCCGGGTTCTCCCGGGAAACCATGCCCCCCGAGGAAGACGCGGCCCGGCGGCGGCTGGGCACGATCGTGGGGGCGATGCGCCATCCCCGCTCCCTCAACGCCCTGATGGCCGCGCTGCTCTACTACCCCGCCGGCAAGGTGAACCTGAGCGCCGCCGACAGCCTCCTGCCCGACTGGCTGCTGCAGGAACTCACCACTCTGCGGGCCCGGGCCGCCCAGCCCACTTGAGGGCTGGGCGGCGGTTCATGCCCCGTTCATTCGTGGAACTCCCGCCAGACCAGCCAGTAGGCCAGGTAGCCCACCGGGGGACCGAGCAGGAGGGGCAGCAGGGCCAGCACGCCGAGGCTGGGCCCGCCCCAGAGGATGAGCCCGAGGCAGATGGCCAGATAGGAGAGCACCATCAGCGCGATCAGCACCCGCTGGGTGGCCAGCGTGGTGCGGAACCGCTGCCAGGCCCGCTTCAGCAGCAGGCTGCGGCGCTGGCCGCGGGGCACATAGGCCGACCAGTCGGCCACCGGATCGGGAGCGGAGCGGCGGGCCATCAGCGCAGCCGCTCGAGGTCTTTGCGCCGGTCATCGAGGAAGCTGGTGAACAGGCTGATGAAGGTGCGCTGCCGCAACTGGATGTCGGCGGAGAGGGCCATGCCCGGTTTGAGCGGAATGGGGCGGGTGCTGCCCTCCAGGCTCTGGCGGCGCAGCTGCAGCACGGCGGGATAGAAGAGGCCCTGCTGCTCGGTCTGGAGCGTTTCGGCCATCTCCTGGGTGGTGAGGGCATCGGAGCCGATCCGCTCCACCGTGGCGGGAATGCTGCCGAACTCGGAGGAGGGGAAGGTGTTGATCGAGATCTCGGCGTTCTGGCCCGGGGAGAGGAAGCCGATCACATCGTTGGGGATGAACACCTTGGCTTCGAGCGCGTCGCCGGGCACCACCCGCAGCAGCGTCTTGGCCGATTCCACCACCGAGCCGGGGGAGACATCGATGTCGAAGATCGATCCGGCACTGGGGGCGGTGAGCACGCTGTACTGGAGCTGCACCCGGGCCAGGCGGATCTGGCCGTCGAGGTCGGAGATCTGGCGCAGGTTCTCCTCGATGCGGCCGCGCAGGTCGGCGCCGGGGGCGGCCCCGGCGTTGAGGGCCGAGGCGCTGAGGCTGGCGGCGGTGCGCTCCTCGCTGGCGAGGTTGGCCTCCAGCTCATTGACCCGGTTGCGGCTCTCGAGGGCCTGCACCTCGCTGACCGCGCCGGTGCGCGCCAGGGCCTCGAAGCGGGCGGCAATGTTGCGGGCGGTGGCCAGGCTGGTGCGCAGGCCGGCGATCCGGGCCTCGCTGGCCCGCAGCTGCTCGTCGGCCGCCAGGCGCTGGGTGCGCAGATCCTCACTCTGGTTCCTGAGCTGGAGCTGCTGGTTGGCGGAGAGGCCGCTGGCCCGGGTGTCGCCCAGGGAGGCGGAGAGGATCTGGTTCTCGTTGATGAGGCGCTCCCGGATCGCCTCGGCGGCGGTGAGGCGGCTGCGGGCCTCGCGCAGATCGAAGCGGATCACCTCCTGGCCCTGGCGGACGGTCTCGCCGTCCTTCACGAGCACCGCTTCGATCACCCCGGGCACGGGCGCCTGGATCGCCTTCACCTTGCTGCCGGGCTGGAGCTTGCCCTGCACGGCAATGGTTTCGCCCAGGGGGGCCAGCACGGCCCAGAGGCCGATGGCACCCACCCCCCCGAGCACGGTCCAGACGATCAGGCTGGAGGCCCGCCCACTCTTGCGCAGCAGCACCGGCTGGTTGAACTGCCAGTCGGCGGCGGGCACCAGGGCACTGGAGCCAGGGGTGGCCGGATCGGTGGAGGGCAAAAAAGGATGGGCGGAAGCGTCCGCGGTGGCCGGGCCGGTGGGGCCGTGGCCGGCGCTGGCTGGATCGCTCTCCCCGACCAGGTCGACCCGCACCGGCAC
>CAYGQY010000242.1:1401-3703 GCA_964352195.1 uncultured bacterium | reverse complement strand
CCCGTGCCCCACCTCTGGGCCGTGGGGGATGTGACCGGCAAGATGATGCTGGCCCACACCGCCGCAGCCCAGGGGACGGTGGCGGTGGACAACATCCTGGGCCACGGCCGCCGGATCGACTACCGCTCCATTCCGGCGGCCACCTTCACCCATCCGGAGATCAGTTCGGTGGGGCTCAGCGAGGTGGAAGCCCGGGCCCTGGCCGCCTCCGATGGGTTCGAGCTCGGCCTGGTGCGCAGCTACTTCAAGGCCAACACCAAGGCCCTGGCCGAACTCGAAAGCGACGGTCTGATGAAACTGCTCTTCCGCAAGGACACGGGGGAGGTGCTCGGCGCCCACATCTACGGCCTGCATGCCGCCGACCTGATTCAGGAGATCGCCAATGCGGTGGCGCGCCGCCAGAGCGTCCGGGAGCTCGCCGGGGACGTCCACACCCACCCGACCCTGAGCGAGCTGGTGGAGGTGGCCTACAAGCAGGCGGCGGCGGCTCTGGTCTGAGCCCGCCGCTCCTACGATCGGTGTTCCCAACCGGCAGCCCTTGGAGATCCGTCGACGCCCGCCCAATCCCCCCGTGCGGGTGGCCCACCTGCAGTACGGCATTCCCCATGCGGAGTCGGCTCCCCGCCACATCCTTGAGGAAATCGTCTGGGAGAAGGATCGGGAAGTGACGGCGTCCCGGGAACGGGTCCCCCTCGACAAGCTCAAGCAGCAGGTGGCCGCGTTGCCGGCGAGCCGGGATTTCGTGGCGGCCCTGCGGGCGAGCTGCCGGAAGCCGGCCGTGATCGCCGAAGTGAAGAAGGCGAGCCCCAGCAAGGGGGTGATCCGGGAGGCG
Organism: uncultured bacterium; assembly: GCA_964352195.1. GTDB lineage: Bacteria > Cyanobacteriota > Cyanobacteriia > PCC-6307 > Cyanobiaceae > CAYGQY01. The sequence continues at coordinate 2,871 of CAYGQY010000242.1, read as the reverse complement.
TTCGATCCGGTGGCCATCGCCCGCGGCTACCGGGCCGGTGGAGCCAGTTGTCTGTCGGTGCTCACCGACAAGGCGTTCTTCCAGGGGGGCTTCGAGGTGCTCGTCTCCGTGCGCCAGGCCGTGGATCTGCCCCTGCTCTGCAAGGACTTCATCCTCTCGCCCTATCAGCTCTACCAGGCCCGCGCCGCCGGAGCGGACGCCGCCCTGCTGATCGCGGCGATCCTCACCGACCAGGACCTGGTGTACCTGATGAAGGTGGCCCGCGCCCTCGGGCTGGCCGTTCTGGTGGAGGTGCACGACGCGGAGGAGCTGGAGCGGGTGCTGGGCCTGCCGATCTGGTCGGAGCCGAGCACGGCGACCCACGCCCTGATCGGCATCAACAACCGCGACCTCACCAGCTTTGACACCGATCTGGCCACCACCGAACACCTGATGGCCCGTTTCGGCGAGCAGGTGCGGCAACGGGGCGCCTTGCTGGTGAGCGAGTCGGGGCTGTTCAACCGCGACGACCTCGATCGGGTGCAGAGTGCCGGCGCCGATGCGGTGCTGGTGGGCGAAGCACTGATGCGCCAGTCGGATGTAACCGCCGCGCTGGAGAAGCTGATCGTCGGTTGAGGGCGACTCTCTCTCCACCCCCTCTGAACGTCTCGTTGACGCTTCCTAAGGTGGTCGGGCCGTGGCCGACGCCGATGCCTGGTCTCATCAGCAAGATCGCCCTGGAGGAGCACTTCAGTGCTCCAGGCCTGGAGCCATCAATCAACGACGTTGCGTTCTTCGATCCCGAGGTGCTCGCCACCATCGAGGCGGGATTGCAGGAATCAGCCGAACAGCGCCTCCGCGTGATGGACCAAGCCGGGATCTCCATGGCCGTGCTGTCCCAGACAGCACCTGGGGTTCAAGCCATCGGGAATGCAGCCCATGCGGTGGATCTTGCCCACCGGGCGAATGATTTTCTGCACACACGCACGGCGTTGGCACCGGCACGGTTTCGGGGCTTCGCTTGTGTGGCTTTGCAGGATGTGGAGGCCGCTTGCAGCGAGCTCAAGCGTTGTGTGCAGGAGCTTGGCTTTGTGGGGGTGCTGATCAATGGTGCCACCAACGGCACTTACCTCGACGAGCCCCAATTCGCTCCTTTCTGGCACACGCTTGAGCAGCTTGACGTACCGCTTTACCTGCACCCGGGCCTGGTGAGCGAGCACACCCAGGCCTTCCGGGGCCACCCTGAACTCGAGGGCGCCGTCTGGAGCTGGACCTGCGACACCGCCACCCACATGCTCCGCCTGGTGTTCGCCCGGGTGTTTGAGCGCCATCCAAGGGCGCGGCTGATCCTGGGCCACATGGGAGAAACGCTCCCTTACATGCTCTGGCGGCTGGACAGCCGTGCCGCTGTGACGACCCTGGGTCGCGCCTTGAGCCAGCCCCCCTCGGAAACATTGAAGCGGCATCTCACGGTCACGACCTCCGGGGTGT
>CAYGQY010000242.1:0-1301 GCA_964352195.1 uncultured bacterium | reverse complement strand
CCTCCGGGGTGTGTGCGGATACACCCCTGGGCTGTGCCCTGGAAGCCTTGGGCGACCACGCGGTGATGTTTTCCACTGATTACCCCTACGAGGACATTCAACTGGCCGCTGACTGGATCGAGAATGCCGCCATATCAGAAGACCAGCGGATCAAGGTGTGCCGCACCAACGCGCAGCGCGTCCTGCGCCTGACATGAAGGGCGCAGGACGCCTTGCGATGAAAAAACCCCGCCGGAGGCGGGGTGAAGAGAACCAACATGGGGTGGGATGGATCCCGAGGATCACACCTTGCGGGAGTAGTACTCCACCACCAGCAGTTCGTTGATTTCCAGGGCCACCCATTCCCGCTCGATGCGGCCGTTGACCTTGGCTGAGAGCTTGGCTTTATCCAGCTCGAGATTGGGGGGGATGTTGGAGAGGCCGGGGAACTCCAGGTTGCCTTCGGCCAGCTGCTTGCTGGCCTTGCGCTGGCGCACGGTGATCAGATCACCGGCGCGGCACTGATAACTGGCGATGTCGACGACGCGGCCGTTCACGGTGATGTGGCCATGGTTCACCAGCTGGCGGGCGCCGGGCACGGTGGGGCCGAAGCCGAGACGGAAACAGATGTTGTCGAGGCGGTTCTCCAGCAGCTTTAGCAGGTTGGTGCCAGTGGAGCCCTCCTGGGCGCGCGCTTTCTTCACGTAGCGCACGAGCTGACGCTCGGAGATGCCGTAGTTGAAGCGGAGCTTCTGCTTCTCTTCGAGGCGGATGGCGTATTCAGAGCGCTTGCGACGGGCTTGGCCGTGCTGACCGGGGGGATAAGCCCGCTTGGCGGACTTACGGGTGAGACCGGGAAGGTCTCCCAAGCGCCGCGTCACCCTCAGGCGAGGACCGCGGTAACGAGACATGAACGAACGGACGAAGGACGGAGAAACGAACGGAGCGGCGCCTCCGGGGCCATGCTGGAGGAGATCCTCCGCCGCTCCCGGACGTGCAACGCCAGTGGGCGATCCTATCGGTTGGACCGGCACGCTTCAACGCGCTGGTGCAAGGGCTGCTGCTGGCCCTGATCGGCCTGTATCGCCGCTGGCTCTCACCCCTGATCGGTCCCCGCTGCCGCTTCATCCCCAGCTGCAGCACCTACGGCCTCGAGGCGATCGAACGCCACGGGCCCTGGCGGGGGGGCTGGCTGACCCTGCGGCGTGTGCTGCGCTGCCACCCCTTCACCCCCTGCGGCTGTGATCCGGGTCCCGCCTGAACCGGCCCGGCGCGGGGCCGGCGGCGGCGTGGCTTCGCTGTCCTCTCGGCGCGGCTGCAGG
>CAYGQY010000241.1:0-3703 GCA_964352195.1 uncultured bacterium | reverse complement strand
GCCCCGAGGCCGGCGGCCCCGAGGGCGAGAAAGCGGCGGCGGGAGAGGGACGGGGGCATGGGCGGCGGGCTCAGCGCCCTTCGTTGACGCCACGGTTGATCACGCAGCCGGCGGTGGCGCCGATGGCGGCCCCGCCCAGCCGGTTGATCACACCACCGCTGGCCACGGCTCCTCCGATCAGGCCTCCGATCGCCACCCCGTTGGTGCAGCGGGCCCGGTTGGCTTCGGCCTGCCGGGCCTCCTCCTGGGTCTGGGCCCGGACGGGTGCCGCCAGGGTCAGGATGGCGAGGCCCAGGGAGGCCAGAGCGGGGATGGAGCCCCGGAGCAGGGAGCGGGCCATGGGTCTGGGGATGGATCGATGGGCCTGACCCTATCGAACCCGGCTAGATTGGCCAGCGCCCAGCTGTGACAGGGTGTGAGGCATCCAGGCGCCCCCTGCACCGAGGTCATGGCCCAGCCCCGTCATCGTTTCGAACCCGTCGAGCGTTTCGGCCAGAGCCTCACGACGCCACGGCCCTGGAACACCGCCGCCCTGGCCGGTGTGGAGCGCCTCAACGGTCGTGTGGCGATGCTGGGCTTCGTGGCCGCCATCGCCGGAGAGGTGATCACCGGGCGGGGGCCGGCCGGTCAGCTGGCCTTATGGCTCCTCTGGCCCGTCGGCTGATCCCTGAGGTCCTCCTCCCGGGGGGCTGTTGGTCCGGCTCGATTCAGAATCCTCCCCGTCCCCTCCGCTCCGCCCCATGGCTGCCCCCCGCGATCCGGCCAGCGACCGCCAGCGCGACCTGCTTCGTGTCATCTGCTGCGTGGCCTGGGCCGACGGCCGGCTCTCGCAGGAGGAGAGCGACCTCCTGCAGCGGATCGTCCGGCAATACCTCAGCCCGGAGGATGCCGATGGCCAGGCCTCCCTGCAGGCGGAGACGGATCCGTTCCGGCGTGGTGCCCTGGATCTGGCCGAACTGGACGCGGTGATCCCCCGGCTGATCAGCGACGAGGATCGTCGCCTGGCGGTGAAGCTCGCCTACCTGATGGCCCGCATCGACCACGAGGAGGGCGCGGCCTCTCCGATCAGCGCGGAGGAGAAGCTGGCCTACCGCCGCCTGGTGGAGGGTGTGGGGCTCAGCGCCGACCAGGTGCAGGCCGCTGAATGGGCGGCCGAACGGGAGCTGGACGAGCGTCGGGGGGTCTGGGTCGTGCTCAGTTCGGTCTTCGGTGACCTCGGCGGCTGGCCCTCCCCGGAGCTGCTGGCTTCCCCGGCCATGCGCTGGCTCTAGGGGCTGGCCGGCCCTGCCGATTCAGGGCCTGGGACGGGGTGCCGGGGTCGGAAACAGGGCGCGGAAACCCGCCTGCCGCAGCTCGGCCGGTTCGGCGGTCTTCTGCCAGAGGCTCTCGAAGTAGAAGTAGGCCACTCCCAGTCCCCGCTGGCGGGCGGCCCGGGTCTGCGCTTCGATCATCGCCATCGGCACCGGCCGGGTTCGCTGGCCGGTCATCACCCCGATCGCGGTGGGGATCTTGGCGCGGGTCTCGGCCAGTTCCGGCCGTGTGAGCTGGGCCTCGAAGCTCTCGAGATCCGGTCGGTAGACCTGCACCAGCAGTTCATCGACCAGACCTCTCCGCACCCAGGTCAGCCAGTCCTGAAGCTGGAACTTGTAGGCGAAGTCGTAGTAGTTGGGGGAGACTGAGACGATCGTGTTCGGCTTCGCCGCACTGATCGTGCGGTGCAACTGGTCCATGAAGGCGGTGATCCGGTCGGCCCGCCACTTGAGCCAGCCCGGATCCTGGGGGTTGGCCGGTGGATCCCGCTTCATCTCCCTGCGATAGAGGTCCCGCGTGTAGGGGTCGTAGCCGAAGGTGCTCGGCAGGGTCATGTGGTCATCGAACTGGATGCCGTCGCCGTCGTAGCCGTTGACGATCTCCATCACCAGTTCGGTGATGAAGGCCTGCACCTCCGGGTGGAACGGGTTCAGCCACACCACCTCGCCGGCGGCACTGACCGAGGTCCTGCCGCCGTCCAGTTTCTGGGTCAGCCAGTCGGGATGGCGTGTCGCCAGCTCCGAGAAGGGGGGCGCCATGAAGCCGAATTCAAACCAGGGAAGCACCAGCATCCCGTTGGCATGGGCTTCGGCGATCAGTTCCTCAAGGATGTCCTGCTGCTGCAGGCCCCGGTATGTAAACGACTGAATCTGGCGCCGCTGGGTCACTTCACTGGGGTAATAGGCATACCCCCCGTTCCACACCACCGGGTAGAGGGTGTTGAAGTTGGTGTCCTTGAGCCTGGCCACCGCGGCCTCCATCCTGGGGCGGTCGCGCACCGTGGCCATGTCGTTGCCCGTCAGCCAGACGCCGCGGATCTCGGCACGACCCGTCTGGGCCGTCGCCTGAGGAGCTGGAGCGGACAGGAGCGCCCACAGGATGCCCAGCAGCAGCACGACGGGAAGCAGGAACCGGGTTCGTCTGCGCACGCGCTGCTCCATCCGGCTGCGGGGACCCTAGCCAGGGTGTTCCGTTTCACTGGTCCCCCTAGATTGCGCTCGCCAGAGCCTGACCATGGCCTTCGCGACTGCCCGCTCCTACACCCTCCTCTCGGTGGGAGCTGCGCTGGTCACGATTCTGATCAAGGCGGTCGCCTGGCGCCTCACCGGTTCGGTGGGCCTGCTCTCCGACGCGCTGGAGTCGGGGGTGAATCTGGTGGCGGCCCTGGGGGCATTCTGGGCGCTGACGCTGGCCGCTAAGCCCGCCGACGAGGACCATCCCTTCGGCCACTTCAAGGCCGAATATTTCTCCAGCGGACTGGAGAGCGCCCTGATCCTGGTGGCCGCTCTGGGCATCCTGCACGCCTCCCTGCCGCGGCTGCTCCAGCCCCAGCCCCTGGAGCGGCTCGGCCTCGGGCTCACCCTCTCCCTGATCGCCACTGGGATCAACGCCGCGGTCGCCTGGCTGCTGCTGCGGGCGTCCCGCCGCTTTCACTCGATCACCCTGCGGACTGACGCCCACCACCTGCTCACCGATGTGTGGACCTCGATCGGCGTGGTGGTGGGCATTGCCCTGGTCAAGCTCACCGGCCTGCTCGTTCTCGATCCGCTCATCGCCATCGCCGTGGGGGTGAATATCCTCGTCACCGGCTGGCGACTGCTGGTCGACACCGCCTCCGGTCTGCTCGATCGATCGATCCCGGCCTCCGAGCGCGACCAGCTCGAAGCGCTGTTCGCCTCCCATGCGGGGGAGGGGATCGCCTTCCACGCCCTGCGCTCGCGGGTGGCGGGCTCCCGCCGCTTCATCTCCGTTCACGTCCTGGTGCCCGGGGCCTGGACGGTGCAGGTGGGCCATGACTTCTGCGAACGCCTGGAACGGGATGTGGTGACCCTGCTGCCCCGCAGCCACGTGTTCACCCACCTCGAGCCGATCGAGGACATCACCTCCTGGCAGGACCAGGGCTTCCGCTGGGACGAGCCCCCCTGATGGGTGTTTCCCGATACTCCTTACTGGTATGTGACTGGCTGTCAAGCTGGTGTCATACACCGATACATTGAGAGGGCGTTGCTTTCTGGCGATGGATCACCTTCAACCCGGCGCCTTCGTGGAGCTCGCGGGCAACCGCTCCGGCACCTACCAGCTGATCGGCATCGATGACCACACCGGCAGCGGCTGGGTCCGCCGCTGGCCCCTCTCCCGCCACGGCTCCCCCTCCTTCAGTGTGGCCCTCGAC
>CAYGQY010000240.1:0-3704 GCA_964352195.1 uncultured bacterium | reverse complement strand
CCAGGTCCACCCCTTCGAACGACGCCTCGTCCACCACCTGGATGGCCTTCGGCTGGCCCCGCCACTGGAGCCTCTGGCCGGCGGATCCGCCTCGAGGCAGTGGGCGCCAGTGGCCGTGGCGGCAGGGGCCGTGGTGATCGACAACTCCAGCGCCTTCCGGCTGGATCCCGCCGTTCCCCTGGTGGTTCCGGAAGTGAACCCGGAGGCGGCTTTCACCCATCAGGGTGTGATCGCCAACCCCAACTGCACCACGATCCTGCTCACCCTCGCGCTGGCTCCGCTCCAGGCCCGCCGCCCGATCCAGCGGGTGGTGGTGAGCACCTATCAGTCGGCCAGCGGCGCCGGCGCCCGGGCCATGGAGGAGCTGCGCTCCCTCAGCCGGACCGTGCTCGACGGCGGCGAACCGGTGAGTGCCGTGCTGCCCCATTCGCTGGCGTTCAACCTCTTCCTGCACAACTCACCCCTGCAGCCCAGCGGCTACTGCGAGGAGGAACTGAAGATGCTCCACGAAACACGCAAGATCATGGGTCTGCCGGAGCTGCGCCTCAGCGCCACCTGCGTGAGGGTGCCGGTGCTGCGGGCCCACTCCGAGGCGGTCAACATCGCCTTCGCTGAACCCTTTCCGGTCGAGGAGGCCCGTGCCCTGCTGGGGGCGGCCGCCGGGGTGGAGCTGATCGAGGATTTTGAGACCAACCGCTTCCCGATGCCCACGGACGTCACGGGCCGTGATCCCGTGGCGGTGGGGCGGATCCGCCAGGACCTGAGCGATCCCTGCGCCCTGGAACTCTGGCTCTGCGGGGATCAGATCCGCAAAGGTGCCGCCCTCAACGCCATCCAGATCGCCGAATTGCTGCTCGATCCCTCCGCCCCGGACCGGGCCCCTTCCTCCCCTGCGTGCCGGACCCGGCCAGGAGTTCCCGCTTGAGTGCCATCGGTCCCAGCCCTGCCCCCTTCGGCCGTCTGCTCACCGCCATGGTGACCCCCTTCGCGGCCGACGGCTCCGTGGACCTGGAACTGGCGGCCCGACTGGCGGTCCATCTGGTTGCCCAGGGCTCCGACGGCCTGGTGGTCTGCGGGACCACCGGTGAGTCGCCCACGCTCAGCTGGCAGGAGCAGCACGAGCTGTTCGCGGCGGTCAAGGGGGCCGTGGGCGACCGGGCCCGCGTGCTGGCCGGCACCGGCAGCAACTGCACCGCCGAGGCCGTGGAGGCGATCAGCCACGCGGCCGCTCAGGGGGCCGATGGCGCCCTGGTGGTGGTGCCCTACTACAACCGTCCCCCCCAGGAGGGGCTGGAAGCCCATTTCCGGGCGATCGCGGCGGCGGCCCCCGGGTTGGCGATCATGCTGTACAACATCCCTGGCCGCACAGGCTGCAGCCTGGAGGCGGACACCACGGCCCGGCTGATGGATCTGCCGAACCTGGTCAGCTTCAAGGCGGCCAGCGGCACCACCGAGGAGGTGAGCCGGTTGCGGCTCCGCTGCGGGTCCCGGCTGGCGATCTACAGCGGCGACGACATGCTCACCCTGCCGATGCTGGCCGCCGGGGCCGTCGGGGTGGTGAGTGTGGCCAGCCATCTGGCCGGGCGCCAGATCCACCGGATGATTCAGGCCTTCCTCTCCGGCGACCACGCCACGGCCCTGGAGCTGCATGAGCGTTTGCTTCCCCTCTGCCGGGCCCTGTTCGCCAGCACCAATCCGATCCCCGTCAAGGCCGCCCTTGAACTCGAAGGCTGGCCCGTGGGGGTCCCACGACTGCCGCTGGTCTCCGCCGACAGCGATGTCCGTGCCCGTCTGACCTCCGCCCTGGCTGCCCTGCGTCCCACTTGACGCCAAGGCCCGACTCCGCCCCATCCGGCCCTGTCCCCACCACCACCATGACAACAAGCACCAACGGATCAGCCTCCGCCAACGGCCAGCAACCCGCCCTGCGGGTCATCCCCCTCGGCGGGCTCCATGAAATCGGCAAGAACACCTGCGTATTCGAGTACGGCGACGAGCTGATGCTCGTGGACGCCGGCCTGGCCTTCCCCAGCGACGGCATGCACGGCGTCAATGTGGTGCTGCCCGACACCAGCTACCTGCGCGAGAACCAGAAGCGCATCCGCGGCATGATCGTGACCCACGGCCACGAGGATCACATCGGTGGCATCCCTCACCATCTCAAGAATTTCACGATTCCGGTGATCTATGGCCCGCGACTGGCCATGTCGATGCTCCAGGGGAAAATGGAGGAAGCGGCGGTCACCGATCGCACCATCATCCAGACCGTGAGCCCGCGGGACGTGGTGAAAGTGGGTCAGCACTTCCAGGTGGAGTTCATCCGCAACACCCACTCGATTGCCGACAGCTTCAGCTTGGCGATCACCACGCCGGTGGGCGTGATTGTCTTCACCGGGGACTTCAAGTTCGATCACACCCCGGTGGATGGTGAATACTTCGACATCCAGCGGATGGCCCAATACGGCGAGCAGGGTGTGCTCTGCCTGTTCAGCGATTCCACCAACGCCGAACTGCCCGGCTCCACGCTCCCGGAGCGTGCCGTGTTCCCCAACCTCGACCGCAACTTCGCCAAGGCCGAGGGCCGGGTGATCGTCACCACCTTCGCCAGCTCGGTGCACCGGGTTTCGATGATTCTCGAGCTGGCGATGAAGCACGGCCGCAAGGTCGGCCTGCTCGGCCGCTCCATGCTCAACGTGATCGCCAAGGCACGGGAACTGGGCTACATCCGCTGCCCCGATGAACTGTTCGTGCCGATCAAGCAGATCCGGGACCTGCCCGATCGGGAAACCCTGCTGCTGATGACCGGCAGCCAGGGTGAGGAGCTGGCGGCGCTGAGCCGCATCTCCCGCGGCGAGCACCCCCAGGTGCAGGTCAAGTCCAGTGACACGATCATTTTCTCGGCCAGCCCGATTCCGGGCAACACGATTTCCGTGGTGAACACGATCGACCGGCTGATGATGCTGGGCGCCAAGGTCGTCTACGGCAAGGGGGAGGGCATCCATGTGTCCGGCCACGGCTCCCAGGAAGACCACAAACTGATGCTGGCGCTCACCCGGCCCAAGTACTTCGTGCCGGTCCACGGGGAGCACCGCATGCTGGTGGCCCACTCCAAGACCGCCCAGTCGATGGGTGTGCCCGCCGATCACATGCTGATCATCGACAACGGTGACGTGGTGGAGCTCACCCCCAATTCGATCCGTAAGGGTGATCCGGTCAAGGCCGGCATCGAGCTGCTCGACGCCTCCCGCAATGGCATCGTCGACAACCGGGTGCTCAAGGAGCGCCAGCAGCTGGCCGAGGACGGGGTCATCACCCTCCTCACCGTGATCAGCACCGATGGGGTGATGGCCGCGCCGCCACGGGTGAACCTGCGGGGTGTGGTCACCACCGCCGATGCCCGCAAGCTCTCGATCTGGGCCGAACGGGAGATCGGCTGGGTGCTCGAGAACCGCTGGAACCAGCTCAGCCGCAACACCGGTGGCACCGCCCCCGAGGTGGACTGGGTGGGAGTGCAGCGGGAGATCGAGGTCGGTCTGCAGCGCCGGCTGCGCCGGGAACTCCAGGTGGAGCCCCTGATCATCTGTCTGGTCCAGCCGGCGCCGGCCGGCACCCCGGCCTACAAGGGCCGGGCCGATGCCGAGCCCGACAGCCGGCCCGCCTCCCGCGGAGGTCGGCATGGTGGCCGCGAGGCCGTGGTGCGCGAC
>CAYGQY010000239.1:0-3718 GCA_964352195.1 uncultured bacterium | reverse complement strand
GGGGAGGCCGGGGAGGGTCCGCCAGCAGCGTCGCCACCCCGTCCAGCAGGCGCTGGGGCGCGGCGATGACCCGGGCCGAGCGCAGCAGGGACAGCGCGGCCGGCGGCAGGGAGGAAACGCCGCCGGCGTCGGTGCCGATCACCTCCAGGGGGCCGCTCGGCAGTGGGGATTGCAGCGGTTCCAGACAGGGACCCTCCAGCCGGCCGGCCGCCGGTGCACGCTCGCCATGATGCCCGCGAGTTGACGCGTCCATGGCCGAGCCCGATCGCCTCTCCCGCCGCCAGCGCATCCATGAGCTGGTGCTGGCGCTCCTCTCCCGTCAGGGGGAGATCGACCTGCTCGGCGGCGACGCCCCCGGCGGCGGCGGCGAGGCCGGCCTCTGGCTGGAGCGCAACCAGCGGGTGGTGCAGCACTACCAGGCGGTGGTGCGCTCGGCGATCACCCTCGACGCCCTGATCGATCAGGACATCTCCGGTGAGCTCTGACAAGCTGGCGCCGATCCCGCGGCGCACCATGGCTCCCTTCGGCCTGTCCACCCTGGCCTCGCTGCTGGGCGGCAAGGGAACCGGCCAACGCTGGCAGGCGCCCCCGGCCAGCTGGAAGCGCCCGATCGGCCAGGGCTGGGAGCGGCCCTACACCGTGCGCTATGCCAGCAACCTCGATGACGGCCCGAATCACGGCGCGCCGCTGGGGGGGTTTGGGGCGGGCTGCGTCGGGCGCGGCCGCGACGGGAGGGTGAACGTCTGGCACGGCGAGGGGGGCGAGCACTGGTTCGGCGTCCTGCCCGACTGCCAGTTCGCGCTGTTCGAGAGCGACGGCACCCGGGCCAGGGCCCGGGCCCTGGCGGTGCGGCCCGAGACCGACGCCTCCAGGCCGGGGTCGACGTTTCCCCTGGACGCCTGGGAGTGGCTCAGCGGGCCCGATGGGACGGCACGATCCGCCGAGCCGGCTCGCGCGGGGGAAACGGCCAGCGGGACCTACGCCGCCCGCTATCCGCTCAGCTGGTTCGACTACGGCACCAGCTTCCGGGCCCGGGTGTGCTGCGAGGCGTTCAGCCCCATCCTGCCCGGCGATTACCGGCGCACGAGCTATCCGGTGGCCGTCTTCCGCTGGCGCCTTGCCAACCCCACCAACACCCCTCTGGATCTTTCCCTGCTGCTGAGCTGGCGCAACACCCTGGGCTGGTTCACCAACACCGATCCCTCCGCCAGCGTCCACTTCCGTGACGACGGCAGCCCCGAGCACACCTACCTGCCGGCGATCGGCCGCGGCGAGGGCCAGCGGAACCGCTGCGTCGACACCGCCGCCCTCAAGGGGGTGCTGCTGGAGGGCCGTCGCAGTGAGCCCCTGGCCGAGGGGGAGGGCCAGTGGTGCCTGGCGGTGCCCGCCGATCTCCCTGGCGTGGAGGTGCTGCGCTGCAGCCGCTGGGATCCGAGCGGCAGCGGCGCCGAACTCTGGGAGCCCTTCGCCCGCGATGGTTCGATCCCCGCCAGCGACAACGACCGCCGCAGCACCGGCGGCGAACAGGCCAGCGCCGCCCTGGCCCTGCGCTTCCGGCTCGAGCCGGGGGCCGAGATCGAGCTGCCGGTCGTGATCAGCTGGGACCTGCCGGTCACGGCCTTCGCCACGGGTCAGCGGGCCCTGCGCCGCTACACCGATGCCTTTGGCGGCGGCGGCGACAACGCCGTGGCGATCGCCACGGAGGCCCTGGCCGACTGGCGCGGCTGGCGCCAGCAGATCGACACCTGGCAGCAGCCGGTGCTGGAGCGCACCGACCTGCCCGAGGCCCTGCGCATGGCCCTGCTCAACGAGCTCTACGACCTCGCCAGCGGCGGCACCCTCTGGACCGCCGCCGGCCCCGGCGATCCGGTGGGCCGCTTCGGGGTGCTCGAGTGCCTGGATTACGCCTGGTACGAAAGCCTCGATGTGCGCCTGTACGGCTCCTTCGCCCTGCTGCAGCTCTGGCCCGAGCTCGACAAGGCGGTGCTGCGCAGCTTCGCCCGGGCGATCCCGGCCGCCGATGCCACCCTCCGGCCGATCGGCTGGTACTTCACCCAGGGCAAGGGCCGGGTGGAGGCGCCCCGCAAGGTGGCCGGCGCCACCCCCCACGACCTCGGCGCCCCGAACGAACGCCCCTTCGAGGCCTCCAATTACACCGCCTATCAGGACTGCAACCTCTGGAAGGACCTGGCCTCCGACTTCGTGCTGCAGGTCTGGCGCACCTTCAGGCTGGCCCCCGGCGGCGAAGACCTGCGTTTCCTGGCCGAGTGCTGGCCGGCGGTGGTGGAAGCCCTGCGCCACCTGAAGCGCTTTGATGCCAACGACGACGGCCTGCCCGACAACGGGGGCGCCCCCGACCAGACCTTTGATGACTGGCCCCTGCGGGGGGTGAGCGCCTACTGCGGTGCCCTCTGGATCGCGGCGCTGGAGGCGGCCCTGGCCATGGCCCAGCGGTTGCAGCTCGAGCTCGGCCTCGACACCGGGGCCGAGCAGCGCGAATTCGGCAGCTGGCTGGAGCCGTCACGGCTGAACTTCGAGGCCCTGCTCTGGAACGGTGAGTACTACCGGATCGATGCCGAGAGCGGCACGCCGGTGGTGATGGCGGACCAGCTCTGCGGGGATTTCTATGCCCGCCTGCTGGGGCTGCCGCCGGTGGTGAGCGAGGAGCGGGCCCGGTCGGCCCTGCAGGCGATCCGTGAGGCCTGCTTCGAGCGCTTCGAGGGCGGCCGGCTCGGGGTGGCCAACGGTCTGCGCCGCGACGGCAGCCCGCTCGATCCGGGCGGCACCCATCCGCTCGAGGTGTGGACCGGCATCAACTTCGGCCTGGCCGCCTACTACCGGCTGATGGGGGAGACGGGCACCGCCCTGGCGATCAGCGGCGCGGTGGTGCAGCAGGTGTACGAGGGCGGCCTGCAGTTCCGCACCCCCGAGGCGATCACGGCGGCGGGCACCTTCCGGGCCTGCCATTACCTCCGGGCGATGGCGATCTGGGCCCTCTGGGCCACCCACACTGGCTGGCAGCCAATCCCCGGCGCCGCGAGGGAGCCGTGATCCGGCTGCTGGTGGCGCTGCTGGCCATGGCCCTGCTCCTGGCGGCTCCGGAGGCCGCCCGGGCCCAGCTGCATACCCATCCGGGCGAGGCCGCCACCCCAGTGGTGCGCAGCCTCGAGAGCCTCCGCGATCTCGACGACCAGAGCTGGCAGCTGGTGGCCTACCGGGACGGCCCCCCCGGCGCTCCGCTGATCCTGCGGGTCGTGGGCTATCCGGGCAAGCTGCGGCTCGATCACCCCACAGCCCTGGAGGTGGGCTCCGGGGCCTTCCACTGGTCCCTGGCGGACGTCACCCTGGCCAATCCCAAACTGGCCACGGACGGCCGTGGCGCCGCCGCGGAGTTCGACCTGGCCCCCCTGCTGGCTGATCTCGGCCAGAACCGCCCCCTGCGGCTGAGCCTCAAGGGCGCCTTCCTCGAACTGCCCGTGCCGCCGTTCCTGGTGGCGGAATGGCGCAGCCTGGCCCAGGCGTGAGCTGGGACCACTGGATGGAGCGGGCCCTGGCGCTGGCCGCCCTGGGCAGCGGCCGCACCAGTCCCAATCCCCTCGTGGGTGCCGTGGTGCTGGATCCCAGCGGGGCGCTGGTGGGGGAAGGCTTCCACGCCGCCGCCGGCGAGCCCCACGCGGAAGTGGGCGCCCTGGCGCAGGCGGGGGAGCGGGCCCGGGGC
>CAYGQY010000238.1:0-3724 GCA_964352195.1 uncultured bacterium | reverse complement strand
CCGATCCGGATCTTGATGTCCTCGGCGGTGCGCTCCCCCACCACCAGGTTGTGCACCTTCTTCAGATAGACACCGATCGCCTCGCTGATTTCGTCGCCGGCCACCCGCACCGACTCGCTCAGCACAGTGCCACCGAGGCTGAGCACCGCCACCTCGGTGGTGCCGCCACCGATGTCGACGATCATGGTGCCCACCGGATCGGTGACCGGCAGGCCGGCCCCGATGGCGGCCGCCACCGGCTCATCAATCAGATGCACTTCCCTCGCGCCCGCCAGGCCGGCCTCACGCACGGCCCGGCGCTCCACGCCGGTGACCCCGCTGGGGATGCCGATCACCAGGCGGGGAGCCACGATGCCCCGACCTTCATTGCCCTTCTGGATGAAGGACTTGATCATCATCTCGGCGGCATCGAAATCCGCGATCACGCCATCACGCAAGGGACGCACGGCCCGGATGTTGCCGGGGGTTCGGCCGAGCATCAGCTTGGCCTCGTCCCCCACCGCCAGGGGCACACCTTTCTCGAGATCCAGGGCCACCACGGAGGGTTCCTGCAGCACGATCCCCTTACCGGACACATACATCAGGGTGTTGGCCGTTCCCAGATCGATGCCGATGTCACGGGAGAGCTGGAAACGTCGGAAAAACACAGGACAGCCACGGAGCGGCGCGAATCATAGGTGGGGCCACCTGGCCGGCCCCGAGGCGTCACCGGACCGGGAGCTGATACAGCCGGGTCAGAGGGTGGAACCTCCAGGGAGAAGCGCCGCGAACCGGTGGCGCAACATGGCTCCAACCAACCCCGAACCCAACCAGAGGAGAACCCAGATGGGTGTGAATTCCGTGACCCTCGTCGGCCGTGCCGGCCGTGACCCCGAAGTGCGCTACTTCGAATCCGGCACCATGGTCGCCAACCTGACCCTGGCGGTGAACCGCCGCAGCCGGGACGACGAACCCGACTGGTTCAATCTCGAGATCTGGGGCAAGCAGGCCCAGGTCGCGGCCGATTACGTCCGCAAGGGTTCCTTGCTGGGCATCATCGGCTCCTTCAAACTGGATCGCTGGACCGATCGCAACTCCGGCGAGGAACGCACCAAGCCGGTGGTCCGGGTCGACCGCCTGGAACTGCTGGGCTCCAAGCGGGATGCCGAGCAGAGCGGCTACGGCGACGGCGGTGGAGAGGGCGGCTTCGGCGGCGGCGCCTATGGCGGCGGTGAGCCCAGCAGCGAGGAGGTGCCGTTCTGAACCGCAGCGGGACCCGCTTGAGCGGGCTCCCGGCCTGAGCGGGCTCCGTTCAGGGGTTGCCCCTGTCAGTGGCTGCTCTGCCGTTGCTTCCAGACGCGCAGGGCCAGCCAGAGTCCGAAGCCCAGCACGACCACCACCAGCAGCACCTTGATCACCCGGGCCACCGGATCGATCCAGAGCTCCACGCTGTTGTAGCCCTCCCCCAGGAGCAGACCGGCCACGGTGAGCAGCAGGGTCCAGATCAGGCTGCCGGCGGTCGTCCAGATCAGGAAGGGAACCATCGGCATCATCTCGATGCCGGCAGGCACCGAGATCAGGGTGCGGATGCCAGGCACCAGCCGACCCCAGAACACCAGGGCAGTGCCATGGCGGCTGAACCACTCACGGCTGCGGTGCAACTCCTGGGGGCGGATGCCGATCCACCGGCCATGGCGCTCCAGCCAGTGCTCGATGCGTTCCTCGTTCACCAGGCGCCCGACCCCGTACCAGGGCAGGGCACCGAGCACGGTGCCAAGCAGACCGGCCAGCACTACCGGCACCAGGGACAGCTTGCCCTGATGCACGAAGAAGCCGCCCAGCGGCATGATCAGTTCGGATGGGATCGGCGGGAACAGGTTCTCGAGGAACATCGCCGCGAAGATCGCCCCGTAGCCGGCCACCGGATTGGACTCCACAGCGGCTCCGATCATCTCGGGCAGCTGTTGCACCAGTTCAATGGCCATCCCGATCGATCCCTGACGGGGCAAGTCTTCCACGCCGGACGGCGGTCTGGGGCTGTCGTCCCGGAGCCGCCACTGGACCGAGTGCCTCAGCCATCGGCCTGGGGGTCGGCTCGAGCCCTGAACCCGGGCTCAGTAACGGTAGTGATCGGGCTTGTAGGGACCCTCCACCGGCACGGCGATGTAGGCGGCCTGCTCGGCGGTCAGTTCGGTGAGCCGGGCGCCGATCCTGCCGAGGTGGAGGCGCGCGACCATCTCGTCGAGGTGCTTGGGCAGCACATGCACCTGTTTGCCGTACTGGTGGCCCTTGGTGAACAGCTCGATCTGGGCCAGCACCTGGTTGGTGAAGGAGTTGCTCATCACGAAGCTGGGGTGGCCGGTGCCACAGCCCAGGTTCACCAGCCGCCCTTCCGCCAGAAGGATGATGCGGTGGCCGCTGGGAAGCAGGATGTGATCCACCTGGGGCTTGATCGGTTCCCAGGGGTACGCCTTCAGCGACGCCACATCGATCTCGTTGTCAAAGTGGCCGATGTTGCAGACGATCGCCTGATCCTTCATGGCGAGCAGGTGCTCATGGCGGATCACCCGGAAGTTGCCGGTGGCGGTCACGAAGATGTCCACATCGGCCACCACGTCGTCGAGGCGCACCACCCGGTAGCCCTCCATGGCGGCCTGCAGAGCGCAGATCGGATCGATCTCGGCGATCATCACCGTGGCACCGAGGCCTCTCAGCGACTGGGCCGAGCCCTTGCCGACATCCCCATAGCCCATCACCAGGGCCACCTTGCCGGCCACCATCACATCGGTGGCACGCTTGATGCCGTCCACCAGGGATTCGCGGCAGCCGTAGAGATTGTCGAACTTCGCCTTGGTGACCGAATCGTTGACGTTAATGGCCGGGAAGGGCAGCTCTCCAGCCTTCTGCATCTGATAGAGCCGTGCCACACCCGTGGTGGTTTCCTCGGTGACCCCCTGGATGGAGCCATGAATGCGGGAGTAGAAGCCGGGATCGCTGGCGAGCTTGGCTCGGATCGAGCGGAACAGGGCCGTCTCTTCCTCGTTGGAGGGATGATCAAGCACCGAAGGATCCCGTTCAGCCCGGGTGCCCAGCACCACGAGCCCGGTGGCGTCGCCACCATCGTCGAGAATCATGTTGGGAGTGCCACCGTCGCCCCACTCCAGGATGCGGTGGGTGAAGGCCCAGTACTCATCGAGGCTCTCGCCCTTGAAGGCGAACACCGGCACGCCGGCGGCGGCGATGGCGGCGGCGGCGTGATCCTGGGTGGAGAAGATATTGCAGGACGCCCAGCGGACCTCGGCGCCCAGAGCCACCAGCGTTTCGATCAGAACGGCGGTCTGGATGGTCATGTGGAGGCTGCCGGCGATGCGGGCTCCCCTGAGCGGCTGCTCGGCGCCATGGCGGCGCCGCAGCTCCATCAGGCCGGGCATCTCGGTTTCAGCGATGGCCATCTCCTTGCGCCCCCAGTCGGCCAGGGAGCGATCGGCAATCACATAGGAAGGGTTCGTCAGCTCGGGCGCGTCGGAGCGAGCGGAAACAACGGAGGGGGGCGCAGCCACCATGGGAAGGAAACTCCCTTCAGGGAGTGACGATGGGTTGAATGGGGTCGGAAATATCTGCGGAGACGCCGAGGCTTCGGGCTCGCTTAAAGGCAATCTACAGGGGCAGGATGAACGGGGGTGGACGCGAAGCGCCGGACCAGCTCAGTCGCCATGTGCTGGCCGACGCTGAGGCGACCCGGCGG
>CAYGQY010000237.1:0-3727 GCA_964352195.1 uncultured bacterium | reverse complement strand
GTGTTCACGCGGGTGCATCTGCAGCACCACGCCCACGTCAATGATCCCCGCCACGATCCCGATCACATCGTGTCCACCTTCGGACCGCTCTGGTTGATCGCGCCGCGCTTCTTCTATCACGAACTCTTCTTCTTTCGCCGTCGGCTCTGGCGCCGCTGGGAGCTGCTGGAGTGGGGGATCGCCAGGGCCGTGTTCATTTCGATCGTGCTGGCCTCAATCAAGTACGACTTTCTGCCCTTCGTCTTCAACTGCTGGTTCGCTCCGGCGCTGATGGTGGGAGTCACCCTGGGCCTCTTCTTCGACTATCTCCCCCACCGCCCCTTTCTCTCACGCAACCGCTGGACGAACGCCCGGGTCTACCCATCCCGGCTGATGAACTGGCTGATCATGGGTCAGAACTACCACCTGGTGCACCATCTCTGGCCGTCGATTCCCTGGTTCAACTACCAGGCGGCCTACCGGGCCACCCAGCCCCTTCTGGAGGCCAAGGGTTCACCCCAGCGGCTCGGCCTGTTCGAAACCTTCCACGACGGCATCAATTTCCTCTACGACATCTTCCTGGGCATCCGCAGCCACAAACGTCGTCGCAGCCGCCTCCGGCCGATCGCGGCCCTGATGCCCACCCCGCGCGCCCGCCGCCACGTGCTTGAACTGCTGCACCGCACCGCGGTCTCGCCGGTGCCGCGTTCCTCCGCCGGCCACCTGCGCGGCTAGTTCGTCAGGATCCTGGGCACCCGGACGAAATCACCCTCCCGCTGCGGGGCCAGATCCAGCAGATCCTCCCGGACCGGCGTGGGCTCCACCCCGTCCGGCCGGGTCACGTTGACCACCTCCACGGCCCGGGTGGTGGGTTCCACCCCGGTGGTGTCCACCTGCTCGAGCTGGGCGACGTACCCGAGAATCCTCTCCAGCTGGACGCTGAAGCTGGCGATCGTCGGCTCGGGAAGGTCGAGGCGGGCGAGTTGTGCCACCTTGCGCACATCGTCAACTGTGATCTTGCTCAACGCCGCCACCGCGCTCACTGGGGAGGAACCTAGCCGGCCGCTTCGTCCTCACCGAGGAAGGTTTCCAGATCGCGGCTGAGGGTGCTGGCGGCCTGGTCGAGAAAGAGCTGGCCCTGCTCGGCCGTGGCCAGAAACGGATCGGAGCCCATCCGTCCATCGGGATGGCGCCGCCGGAAGTCATCGGGGCCGTGGATCGGGCCGGCCGGAGCCGGCTCCGGCAGGGGCCGCTGTTTCGCGATCAGGCTGGGCTCGAGATGGAGGGTCATCGCGATCTCGCTGGGGGTGGCATGGTGCCCTTCCCGATCGCCGTAGAGATCGCGGGCCTGGCGCATCACCGGGCCGGCCAGGAACCAATTGGCCAACTGACAGCGCAGCCGGCCGGCCACCGGCAGCCCCCGCGCCGCGGCCGTGCCGTAGGCCTCGGCGAAGGCCGCCCGGCAGGTGGCGATGTTGCCGCCATGGCCGTTGATCACGAAGATCCGCTCGAAACCGTGGCGGGCCAGGGAGAGCACCACGTCATGGAGCACGGCCAGCAGGGTGGAGGGTTGCAGGCTGATCGTGCCGGCGAAGCCCAGGTGATGTTCCGCCATGCCGAAGGCCTGCACCGGTGTCACCAGCACACCGGTGCGACGGCCCACCTCCAGGGCCACCGCCTCGGCGGTGAGGGCATCGGTGCCGATGGCTCCGGTGGGACCGTGCTGCTCGGTGGATCCCAGCGGCAGGATCACTCCGGTGCAGTGGCCCAGGTAGGTCTCCACTTCCGGCCAGCTGCGCAGCTGCAGGCGGATCTGCTCGGCGCTGGCGACGGCACCGGGCAGGGCCGTCCGGGCGAGAGGGGGAACGGGCACCGGTGCGGACACGGCAGAGAGGCCGCGGCTGGGGCCGCGGCGCGTGGTGGTTCCTTGCAGTATCTCTAGGATCGAACCAATCCGGGCCCTGATCCGGACATCGCAGCTGGCAGCTGGCGCCGGAGTTCAAGATGCTGCATCGCAAGCTGGATCGGTTCTGCAGTGAGAAGCGACCCGTGTGGGTGTTCCTGCGGGATCAGCAGCGTTGGATCGAAGAGGCCCTGGTGGTGGAGATCGCCGGTGATCTGGTCACCCTCCGCTACGACGAGGACGACGACGATGAGCTGCACAGCTGGGAGGAGAGCGTGCGGCTCGATTCGATCGGAGCCGTCAGCACCCGGCTGGCCCACTTCAGCCGCACGGCCCGGGCCGAGGATCTCGAGACCGCGGAGGACTGCCCGGAATCCGAGCAGCTGAGACGGCAGGGGTGAGGGATCCGGGGTCGGGGTTGCCGGGACCGGGGGGTCTCAGTGGGCGGTGCCATTGCCGTCGTAGTCGTCGCTGTCGTAATAGCCGCCGCGGGTGCCGAAGTAGAGCGTGGCCAGGCAGAACAGTCCGCTGCCAGCCAGCAGGACAGTGCCGAGATTGAAGCCGGAGAGGGCGTTGGACACGGAGGGCGCCAGGGAGTGGGAACCGGCGGGAGTGCCGGAGGGGGTGGGCCGAAGCGAGCAGGCGTCGGCCCGGCCAAGTCTGCCTGGGCCCGGTCCGCTGTCAGCCGCGGCGCCGGCCGGTGTGGAAGCGCTGACCGCCGCCTTCTACGCGCGGCCGGCCGCGCAGGTGGCTCCGGATCTGGTGGGCTGCCGGCTGGTGCGGCGTCTGGAGAGCGGGGCCCTGCTGCGGGGCCTGGTGGTGGAGACGGAGGCCTACGCCCAGGACGACCCTGGCTGCCATGGACATCGGCGCCGCTCGGCGAGCAACGAGACCCTGTTCGGCCCGCCGGCGCGCTTCTACGTTTACCTCTCCCATGGGGTGCATCACTGCGTGAACGTGGTGACCGATCGCGACGGCTGGGCCAGTGGGGTGCTGTTGCGGGCCGCGGCCCTGCCCGATGAGCCCGATCGCATCGCCGCCGGTCCGGCTCTGCTGGCCCGGCGCTTCGGCATTGATCGCGCCAACGACCGGCAACCGGTGGCGATCTCCGGTGGTCTCTGGCTGGAGCCGCGGCCCCAGCCCCTCCGGCACTGGTGGGATGAGCAGCACCGGAGGGGCCTCGAGCCCCTGGTGAACACGACCCGGATCGGCCTCTCCCGGGGGCAGGAGCTGCCCTGGCGCTGGTACCTCCAGGCCAGCCGCAGCGTCAGCCGCCGGGCGCGCGGGGATCGTACGCCGTCCGGCAACGCCGGCCTGGGCCTGCCCCTGCTGCGGCTTGTCACCGGACGGGAGGGGCGGCCATGAGCCGCTGGAGCCAGCGCCATCTGCTCGATCTGGCGACCTTCGCCCTGGAGGATTTCGCCACGGTGCTCGAGCTGGCCCAGCGCTTCCGCTCCCTGCCCACCACCGGCCCCCGCCGGTTGCCGGCCCTGCAGGGCCGGCAGGTCACCAGCCTCTTCTTCGAACCCAGCACCCGCACCCGCAGCAGCTTCGAACTGGCGGCCCGGCGGCTTTCTGCCGAGGTGCAGAGCTTCTCGCCCTCCTCCAGCTCCCTGAGCAAGGGGGAAAGCCTGCTGGACACGGCCCGTACCTACGTGGCCATGGGCGCGGACGTGCTGGTGGTTCGCCATCGCTGCGCCGGTGTGCCGGCCGCGCTGGCCCGCGATCTCGACCGGGAGCTCTCCGGAGCCGGCCAGCGGGTGGCGGTGCTCAACGGGGGGGATGGGTTGCACAGCCATCCCAGCCAGGGTCTGCTGGATCTGTTCACCCTGGCTGGGATGGCTG
>CAYGQY010000236.1:0-3734 GCA_964352195.1 uncultured bacterium | reverse complement strand
CACTGCGCACCAGCAGTTCCAGGGTGGCGTCGAGATTGGCCGAGTCGCTGAAGGCGGGGTTCACCACCGGGCGCAGGTCGGCCGCGGCATGGCCCCACACCGCCTCGAGGTTCACCTCGGAGGCCTTGGCCCAGTTGATGTTGCCGAGCAGGGTGTTGATCTCGCCGTTGTGGCCGAGCAGCCGCATCGGCTGGGCCAGGGGCCAGCGGGGCAGGGTGTTGGTGCTGAAGCGACGGTGGTAGACCGCGAAGCTGACCGCGAAGCGATCATCGGCCAGGTCGCGGTAGAACGGGCCCAGAACGGCCGAGCGCACCATGCCCTTGTAGACAAGGGTGCGGCCGCTGAAGGACGCGAAGTAGAGCGCCCCCGCCCCCGCGCCCCAGGCTTCCCGCGCCAGGTCGCCGACCCGGCGGCGGCACCGGAACAGCAGGGATTCGAGGGCGTCCCCGGGCTCGGGGCCCTCCACCAGCCACTGCTCGATCACCGGCGCCGTCTCGCGGGCGAGCGGACCGAGCACGGCCGCGTCCACCGGCACCGCCCGCCAGCCGACGCTGCGGAGACCCACCAGGGCCGCTCCTTCCTCGCAGAAGCGGCGGGCCAGGGCCCGTTTCTCGGCATCGGCCGGCAGGAAGAGCATGGCCAGGCCCCGGCGGCCGGGTTCCGCCTGGGCCGCCTCCGGCCAGACCGCCTCCAGGTAGCTCCAGGGGATCCCGCAGAGGATGCCGGCACCGTCGCCGGAGTCACCGTCGCCGCCGCAGCCGCCCCGGTGCTCCATGCAGCCCAGCCCCCTCAGGGCCTGGAGCAGCAGCCAGTGGCTGGCCTCGCCGCTCAGCTGAGCCAGAAAGCCAACCCCGCAGGCGTCCTTTTCACCGGCCACGGCCATCGGGGCCGGTGAGTCGCGGTGGGGCCATTCGGAGCGGGAGGGGAGAGGCATGGCCCGGGAACAACCTGCGGTATCCGGCAGCAACCCCGATCTACGGAGCCAACCGCCCTCTAGGGACATGAAATCCTAGGGACTGGCCCCCAGCGTTAGCGTTCACCATCAACGGATCTGGGGCGATGCCGGGACCGAACAGCTCCTTGCCGGGGCCATGGCTGAGTCCGGCCATCGCTCTGGCCCTGCTGCCCGCGCTGACCAGCCTGGTCAGTCCCGTGGCCGTGGAGGCCTCCGCCGGTGGAGCGCCCTCCAGCCCGCCGCCCCGTTCAGGGGAGCTGGCCCAGCGGGGGGCGGCGGCGCAGGAGGGCCAGGCCCTGCAGATCAACGGGCGACGGCAACAGGCCCGCTGGTTGTGGAGACCGGCCGAGCGGAGCGGGCCGGCCCAGCTCTGGATCCCCCTGGAGGTGCTCCGGGGCCAACTGGGCATCGCCAGTGACAGCAAGCCCGACGGCAGCATCGATCTCGAGTGGTTCGGCTCCACCCTGCGGGTGCCGCCGGCCGGCCAGCGCAGCCTGGACGACGAGGTGGCCCTGGAGGTGAGTCAGCTGCTGCAATCCGCCGGTGTCCGCAGCGAACCCGCGGCCGGCGGCCTGCTGCGTCTCGAGCTGCCGCCACCGGCCCTGCTGCGGGTGCGCACGTCTCCGCCGGGGCCGGTCCGGCAGGTGGTTCTGGATCTCTCCGGCGCCGCGGTGGTGCGGCAGGGCGACGATGACCTGCTGTTCGGCCTGAACAGCACCGCCGCGCAGCGCGCCGAACTCCAGGCCCTGGGCCTGACCGTGCGCACCGGTCCGGAGGGCCTGCTCATCGGTCGCAGCGGCGCCCCCGGCCGGGTGCTCACCCTCGGCGGTCCGGCCCGGCTGGTGTTCGATCTGCAGGGCAGCGGGGCCCTCTCCGGCTCCGACCCGGTGGCACCCCCACCGCTGGATCCCCGCCTCCAGGCGCTGCTCAACCGCAGCGTGGTGGTGGAGCGCCAGGTGCGCGCCCTGGGAAGCCGGCGGATGCTGATCAACAGCGTGCGGCTCGACCCCCGCACCAGTCCCCTGGATCTGCGGCTGCTCACCCGGGCCGATGGCATGGAAGGCCTGAGCCTTCTGCCCACCCTGGCCCGGGGCGAACAGGCCCTGGTGGCCATCAACGGTGGCTTCTTCAACCGGGTGCGGCGCCTGCCACTGGGGGCCCTCAAGGAGGAGGGGCGCTGGCTGTCCGGACCGATCCTCAACCGGGGAGCCGTGGCCTGGCGGCCGGGCACCCTGCCCCGCTTCGGCCGGCTGGCGCTGCGGGAGTGGCTGATCGAAGGCAACGGGCGCCGCTGGCCGGTGCTGGCCGTGAACAGCGGCTATGTGCAGCGCGGGCTGGCCCGCTACACGGCCGACTGGGGCCGGGGCTACCGGGCCCTGAGCGGCAGCGAAACGGGGGTGATCGTCGGCGACGGCCTGGTGAGGGAGCAGCTGGACAGCGGACAGCTGGCGCGGGGAGTGCCCCTGACCCCTGGCCAGACCCTGGTGGTGGGACGGGCCGGCGTGGCGGCGGCCTGGCCGGTGGGCACGCCGCTCGCACTCTCGAGCCGTCCCAGCGATCCACTCGGGGACGAACCCTTCGTGATGGGAGGGGGGCCGTTGCTGCTGCAGAACGGACGGATGGTGCTCAATGGGACGGCCGAAGGCTTCAGCGCCGCCTTCCAGCGACAGGGGGCTCCCCGCACCGTGATCGGCAGCGACGGACGGCAGCTCTGGCTGGTGACGCTGCAGGGGGTGGAGCACCCCGGCCCCACGCTCTCGGAAACGGCGGCCCTGCTGGGTCAGCTCGGCCTGCGCGACGCCCTCAACCTGGATGGGGGAAGCTCCACCGGGCTGATGGTGGGCACAGCCGTGACCGTCAACGGAAGGGGGGTGGCGGCCTCGATCCACAACGGACTGGGGCTCGTGCCCCGCGATGGGCGCGCCGCCGCGGCGCTGCCAGAGTGAGGGGCCCCGTCACCGGATCCGCCCGACCATGCCGAAGGGCCACACCCTCCGCCTGAGCGCCACGGCCGCCGCTGAGCTTGGTCGCCAGGCCGCCGTGGCCGGCACCCCGGGGCTGATGCACCTTGATCTGGTCGGCGGCAGCTGCGAGCGCTGGGTGATCCGGATCCGCCCCGGCCATCTCGCCGGCGTCCCGGTGGCCCGTGCCGACGGGATCACCCTGCACGCCCCCGCAGAGCAGACCTCCCTCCTGGCCGGGCTGAGCCTCGACTACCGGGGCGATCTCAGCGGCGGCGGTTTCCTGATCCGGGAGGCGGAGGGGCTGACCTGCTGCGCCTGCGGGGCCTCCTTCACCCCTGGAACCAGCGGCGGGACCACGACGACGTAAGGTGACGGATTGTCGAAAACGGTCGGACGTCCGACCCCCACGCCGGCCCTCGATGCCCACGATTCAGCAGCTGATCCGCACCGAGCGGCAGCACCTCACCCGCAAGACCAAGTCCCCGGCGCTTCGCGCCTGCCCGGAGAGGCGCGGCGTGTGCACACGGGTGTACACCTCCACGCCCAAGAAGCCGAACTCGGCACTGCGCAAGGTGGCCCGCGTCCGCCTCACCTCGGGATTCGAGGTCACCGCCTACATCCCGGGGATCGGCCACAACCTGCAGGAGCACTCGGTGGTGCTGATCCGCGGTGGCCGGGTCAAGGACCTGCCCGGTGTGCGATATCACATCATCCGCGGCACCCTCGACACCGCCGGCGTGAAGGATCGGCGCAAGAGCCGCTCCAAGTACGGCGCCAAAACCCCCAAGAGCTGATCCCGCCTTCCCACCCCTCCC
>CAYGQY010000235.1:0-3736 GCA_964352195.1 uncultured bacterium | reverse complement strand
GCCATGCCGGCCAGGGGCAGCACCGCCAGGGCGGAGAGGGGGCCGGGCACGGGGGCCCGGAAGTTGGTGATGGTGGTCGTGGCGGGGCCGAACTGGCCATCAGTAGTCCGCTGACTGAATCCGAACACTTGGCCCTCAGTCACATTGATGGTGACACTGCCCGTGCAAGCGGGCGAAGCAGGCGTGCCCCTACAAAAATTTCCTTGAACATTGGGGGATAGCTGCGTGAAATCCCCATCTAACGTATAACCAAACGGATCGAAGAATGGGCCGTCATTATTGCTATTTGGAACGTTATCCGATGAGATGTAGGACCAGTTGAACGAGATTTCTCCCGTAGCGGTGATTGTAGTGGAAAAGTCTGTATTGGCCGGCACGCCGTTGTTGGCACTCGTCAAGGAGATTGAGCCAGGTGCTCCACCGGTGTTGATCGTGCCGCCGTTCAGATCCTGCGTCCAGTTCGCCGGTGCGAAGGGGCCCTGAAAGCCGTTGACATAGCTGACGGCCTGGGCCGGATCCGGCAGGGCCAGGGAGGCGGAGACGGCCACGGCCCCACCAACGGCCAGGCGAACCAGAGGGTTGCACCGCCGCAAGGCGGGCGAAGCGATTAAGGGGAGCACGGCCGTTAGGACCTTCGGGGGCTGGTGATCATCAAGCCGGGAGGCCCCTCAGTCCCCCATAAAGTAGCAAGCCCAGTGCCTGGGCAACGCCGTCCCCGGGGCGCGACGCTCAACCATCCAGCCAGCGGCCGATCCGGGCCTGCAGGCTCTTGAGCCGTTTGGCGCTCGGCACCAGGCCCGGGCCACGACTGTGGCTGACGGCGTTGCCGGGAACTGAATCCTCGGAACCGCCGTCGCGGCTGGCCACCTCATAGTGGGCATAGGTGGTGCCGGGGTCATAGGCGCCGTAGCCGTAGCCCGAGTAGCTCCAGCGGCTGTAGCCGTTGTCGTAGCCGTAGGCGCCGCTCTTCTCGCCCTTGGGCCGGTGGGCATTGGTGACCACCCCCAGCAAGGGCGCCCCGGCAGCCCGGATCCGGTTGGCGGTCTCGGCTGGCAGGGAACGGTCCACCTTGTTGAGGCTCACCAGCAGGATGATCCCCTCCAGCTGCTCGGCCACCAGGATCGCGTCGGCCAGGCCCAGGGCCGGCGGGGTGTCGTAGAGCACGATGTCGAACTGGCCGCAGCCGGCCAGGTCCTTCACCAGCTCGCCCATGCGGGCGGAGCTGAGCAGCCGTGGCGGATCCGGCGGGCGCCGGCCCGCCGTGAGCACGCTCCAGTTGGGATAGCCCTCCACGGGATGGACCAGCTCCCTCCAGCTCAGGCCGTCTTCGGTGAGCAGGTTGCTGAGCCCCTGCAGGTTGTCGAGGCCGAGGCGGTGGTGGAGCTGGGGTTGCCGCATGTCCGCATCCACCACCAGCACCCGCTGGCCCAGCTCCGAGAGCGTCTTGGCCAGCAGGGTGATCAGCAGGCTCTTGCCCTCGGCGGGAATGGAGCTGGTGATCGCGATCGAGCGCAGCGGCCGGTCGGTCTTGAGGAAGCGCAGGCTGGTGAACAGGTTCCGCATCGCCTCCTGGTAGTAGAAGCGCTGGTAACCGTCGCTGCCGCCTCGAAGCCCATCGAGCTCATCGAGCTGGAACCGCTTGCTGCGCCGCAATCCCTCGAAGAAGGCCACGTAGGGCATGTGACCCAGCAGGGGATCGCTGAGCTCATCGCGCACCTCGATCGGGCTGTGGAAGACGTGATCCAGCCGATCGCGCAGCACGGCCACGGCGGCACCGGCCACCAGGCCCAGCAGCAGCCCCTGCAGCAGGCCCCGGCCCACCCTCGGCTCCACCGGAGTGGGGTTCACCTGGGCCGGGGAGATCACCTTCCAGGGGGTGCTGCGCTGGGCGATCTCCAGCTGGAACAGCTCCCGGGTGCGCAGGTAGTTGGCCAGATTGGCGTCGGCGATGTCCAGCTTCTGCTGGATGGCGTCGTAGCTGCGCAGCAGGGCGGGCTGGAGCTGGAAGGAGCGTTCCAGCTCGTTGATCTGGCGGCGGGTGGTGGCGGCGGCATTGGCGTTCTGGAGCAGGGCCGCGTCCATCGCCTCGAGCTCCTTGCGCTGCAGCTCCGGCCGGAGCTGGTCGCGGGCGGCGATCAGGCTGCGCAGGGGAGCCGCATCGGGCTGATAGAACGACTGCGCCTGGGCGATCTGCTCCTCCAGCCGGGTGAGCTCATCGAGCAGCGACTGGTCGGGCAGGTTCGCCGCCAGGCCATCCCGGCCGAAGGTTCCGGTTCCCCGGTTGGAGCCCACACTGAAATCCCGCGCGGCGAGCTTGCCGCTGGCCACATCGGCGCGCACCTGCTTGAGCCGGGTGGCTTCGGCCCGCTGCTCCCTCAGCTGGGTCTCGAGCAGATCAAGTTTCGATCGCAGCGCCTGGGCCTGCTCGTTGGGTGCCACCAGGCTGTTGTCCTTGCGGAACTGCTCCAGATCCGCCTGCAGCGCATCGCTCTTGGCCTGCAGCAACGGGGCCTGACGGTCGAGGAATTTGAGACCCTCGTTCAGGCGCTCCTGCCGCTGGGAGAGCGCCCAGCGGAGGTAGGCCTCGCCGGTGAGCCGCAGCCCTTGTTGAACACTGCCGGGATCGGGGCCGAAGCCCCGCACCGCCAGCACGCCGCCGGCCAGCATGGTGGTGGCCTTGTCGGCGCTCACGGGCACCAGGCTCACCTCGATGCGGGGCAGCTGGGTCACCCCCTGCTTGGTGAGATCGACGAACACCGGCTCGAGCACCGCCGCGCTTTCGAGCACCCGGATCAGGGTGGGCACGTCGTTGGTGGAATCGTTGCGCGCCAGCGATTCGATCGCCGTGCTGCCCTCGCCGCTGCCCGAGCCCGTGCCGCTGCTGGCCGGGCGGTCGTTGATCGGATCGGAGATCAGCAGCAGGAACGATCCCTCGTAGAGGGGGGAGGTGATCCGCTTGACGATCGTGTGGGCCCCCATCACCAGGGTGATCGCCACCACCGTGATCACGAACGGCCGCCGCCGCCGCCGGATGATCTTCACCAGGGCGGCGATGCTGAAGCCGTCACCCTCGCTCTGGGTTCCGGGTCTGGGCAGGCCCTGGTCGTAGGGAATCGGCTCCGTCCCGCCACCCGAGGAAGCTGGGCTGCCGCTGCTGCTCGCCATGGCGCCGGAAGGATGATCCAGGTGGGGAAGCCCGCATGGTATTGGCTCGCCGAGGGGTTGGTTGTGATCGGATCCGCGGTCGGTAGGCTCGGGCCATGACCAAGGGCGTCGGCACAGTGGGCTTCGGCGCCCGCCGCGGGCGGAGCTTCCTCCGGATCACCGCCTACACCTTGCTGCTGGTGTTCGTGCTCAGCGCGCTGCCGGCCTTCCTGCCGCTTCCCTTCGGCCAGAGCGAGCTTCTGCTGAACGGCCTGCGGGAGCTGGTGGAGCGCTCCACCCTGCCGGTGGTGGCCCTGGTGTTCCTCTACCAGGGGTTTGCCGATGGGGCCCTGCCGGCCCTGTGGGAGTGCCGCCTCGCCCTGGGGCTGCGTCCCCTGCTCGCCCTGGTGGCCCTGGGCTACCTGCTGATCGCCGGGGCCATCGTGGCCCTGAGCGTTCAGGTGACGGACGCCGGCATCGCCCAGCTCGACCAGCAGCGCCAGGGCAACCTGAATCTGGTGAACACCTTCCGGAGCCGCCTGAGGGCCGCCCCCGATGTGCCCCGGCTGCGGGCGGTGCTGGCCGAGCAGCC
>CAYGQY010000234.1:0-3745 GCA_964352195.1 uncultured bacterium | reverse complement strand
CAGCCCACCTGGGAGGTGGCCACCCTGGCGGAGTCCCCCCTGCCCCGGCAGAACTCCACGCTGCTGACGGCCTGCGCCACCGAACTGGGCCTGGCCGCGGAGATCCCCCGCCCCGCCGATCCCAGCAATTTCGGCGAACGCCGTCCCCAGGACACCTTCGGGCGGCCGGTGCCCGACCAGCCCCAGTTGATCGTGCTGCACGAAAGCGTGATTCCCGAGGAGGCCACGGTGCGGCTGTTCCAGACCCCCCACCCCAACGACGCCGACCAGGCCAGTTACCACATGCTGATCAACCGGGCCGGTCAGCGGCTCCGGCTGGTGCCCGATGCCAGCCGGGCCTATGGAGCGGGCGCGTCCGCCTTCGGCGATTTCACGGTGCGCCACAGGAGCCGGGAGTCGTTCTCAGTCAACAACGTGGCCCTGCATCTTGGCCTGGAGAGTCCGGAGGATGGCCGCGGCGACAGCGACGCCCACTCCGGCTACACGCCCCAGCAATACGAAGCCCTCGCCGCCCAGGTGCTGCTCTGGCAGGCGGAGCACGGCATTCCCCTCTCCCGCCTCACCACCCATGCGGCAGTGGATCGCAGCCGCAGCCGGTATGACCCGCGCAGCTTCCGCTGGGATCGCTTCGATCCGGCCTACCAGGCGGCGGCCCGGCGCTGCGGAATGGAGGCCTATGCGAGCCACGAGGACCCGGTGTGATCGCTGGACGGCCTGCTCGGCCAGCTCAGCCGCCATGCTGGAGGCCACCCCTCCTCACCCCACCGATGCTCGCCGCCAGCACCCCCCTGGCCCTCGATGCCCTGCGGGACCAGGTGGTCTCGGGGGAGACCCGGCCCATCGCCTGGCGGCGGGCCCAGCTCCAGCGCCTGGACACCCTGCTGGCGGACCAGGAGCCGGCCATCCTCGAGGCGCTCGACGCCGATCTCGGCAAGCCCCCCGTGGAGGCCTACTTCGAGGTGGTGGCGGTGCGGCAGGAGCTCCGGCTAGCCCAGAAGAACCTGAGGCGCTGGATGGCGCCTCGGCCCGTTCCGGTTCCCCTCTCCCAGCGCCCCGGCCGGGCCGAGCTGGTGGCCGAACCGCTCGGCTGCGTGCTGATCCTCGGCCCCTGGAACTATCCCTTCTCGCTCACGCTCCAGCCCCTGGTCAGTGCCCTGGCGGCGGGCAACACCGCCGTGCTCAAGCCCTCCGAGCAGGCGCCCCACACCTCCGCCCTGATCGCCAGGCTCGTGGCCGGCCATCTCGACCCCGGGGTGGTGACGGTGGTGGAGGGCGGCGCCGATGTGGCCCGCGAGCTGCTGGAGCTGCGCTTCGATCACATCTTCTTCACCGGCGGGGGCCGCGTGGGGCGACTGGTGATGGCCGCCGCGGCCCGCCATCTCACCCCGGTCACCCTGGAACTGGGCGGCCGCAGCCCGGCGATCGTGCTGGCCGATGCCGACCTCGATGTGTCGGCCCGGCGGCTGGCCTGGGGCAAGGGCCTCAACGCCGGTCAGACCTGCATCGCCCCCGATCACCTGCTGGTGGAGGACACGGTGCGGCCGGAGCTGATCGAGCGGCTGCGGGGCGAATTCCAGCGGGCCTATGGGGATGATCCCCTCGCCTCCCCCGACCTGGCCCGCCTCGTCAACCAGGCCCAGTTCGATCGCTTGCTGGGTCTGCTGGAGGTCGCCCGGCGGGACGGGCGGGTGCTCAGCGGCGGCCAGGTGGATCCCCACACCCGGCGGATCGGGCCCACCCTGATCGCCTGCGACTCCGCCTCCGAACTCCTGGGCCGCCCCAGGGAGGACGATCCGCTGCTGGCCGGCGAGCTGTTCGGTCCCCTGCTGCCGGTGGTGGGCGTGACGGGGCTGTCCCAGGCCATCGACCTCATCCGCCGGGGGCCCAAGCCGCTGGCCCTCTACCTGTTCAGCCGCAGCCCGGCGGCCCAGGAGCGGGTGCTGGCCGGCACCAGTTCCGGCGGGGTCTGCCTCAACGACGTGGTGATGCAGGTGGGGGTGCCCCAGCTGCCCTTCGGCGGCGTCGGTGACAGCGGGATGGGGCGCTATCACGGCCAGGCGGGCTTTGACACCTTCTCCCACCTGCGCAGCGTGCTGCGCCGGCCCTTTCGCTTCGATCTGCCCTTCCGGTACCCCCCGTACCAGGGCCGCCTGGCCCTGGTGAAACGCCTGCTGGGCTGAGGGGGACTGGCGCGAGGGACAGTTCTCCTTATGGTTCGATCAGCCGTCCCCATGCCATGCGCCGTCAGCCCCACCAGCAGCCGGCCCGGGCCGCCCGGGCCGGCACCGTCCGCCGATCGCTGGCGGCGGGATTCGTCCTGACCCTGGCGCTTCTGCTGCCCCTGCCCGGCCTGGCCGCCACGGAACATGTGGTCCGATCCGGCGAAACCCTCTCGGAGATCGCCGAGCGCTACAAGGTCTCCCTGCAGCGGCTGATGCAGCTCAACGGCCTCCAGGACGCCGACCTGGTGGAGACCGGCACGCGGCTCAAACTGCCCGGTGGTGCAGCCCCCTCCGGCGGCGGAACCGCCTCCGGCCGGGCCAGCTACATCGTCAAGCCGGGGGACACCCTCTCGGAGATCGCCGAACGCTCCGGCATCAGTGTCCAGCGGCTGATGCAGCTCAACGGCCTCCAGGACGCCGACCGGGTGGAAACCGGCCAGCGGCTCGTGGTGCCCGGCGGCCCGGCCGCCACGGCCGCGACGACCACGAGCGACAAGACCGCTCGCCAGCACCTGGTGAAACCCGGCGAGACCCTCTCCGGCATCGCCGACCGGTACGCGATCCCGATCAGCCGACTGATCAGCCTCAACCAGCTCAAGGAACCCGACAATCTCCAGGCCGGCACGCGCCTCACCCTGCGGGGCACCGCCCCGAAGCCGGCCGCGGCCTCCAAGCCTGCCCCAGCCAAACCCGCCGCCCAACCGGCGGCAGCCCGGCCCAGTCCGGCCCCGAATCCGCCGGTTCAGGCCGCCGCCCAGCCCGTCGCCCAGGCCCCGGCTGCGGCTGTGGCCAAACCGGTCGCCGCCACACCCGCCGCGCCCCAGCCGGCCGTCGCCGCGAAACCCACCGCGGCCCCAGCCGCCCCCGACTGGCGCAGCTACGGACCGCTGCAGGTGGATTTCTCCAACCTGCAGCCGATGGGGGGCAGCCAGGTGGCGGCGGCCCTCAACGGGAACGGTCAAGCGATCTTCGTGGCGGTGAACTGCGCCGCCACGAAGCTCAACACCACCGGTGAGGCGGGGGGCTGGAAGGCCTGGGAGGCCCCGAAGGCTGATTTCGAGGAGGCCCTCGTCAAGGACGTCTGCAAACAGGCGGGCACCTGAGGCGTCCGGGGCCCGCCGGAATCAGGCCGCCCAGCGCAAGGGCCAGGGCTGGCGGAGGTAATGGCGTCCCGTGGGCCGCAGCCACAGCCTCTGGCTGCCGTCATCGCTTTCGCTGATCAGCTCCTCCTGGACCAGGCGGCGGGCCAGCCACCCCCAGGCCTCCTCGTCCCTGGCATGGGCACTGGGGTGGACGCTGGCCAGGCCCTCGGCCAGACGCCGCAGATCCACCCCATCGCCCCCCTCGAGGGCCTCCAGCACCTGAGCCGCCCGATCCGACCAGTCGGTGACCTCCCGCTCGCCCAGGCAGTGATCACAACGGCCACAGGGCGGCACCAGTTCCCCCACCGCCAGCAGCAGCGCCTGCTCCCGGCAGCCACCCCCTTCCGCCACCGCCTCCATGCGCCGCAGCTGCTGCTGGGC
>CAYGQY010000233.1:0-3755 GCA_964352195.1 uncultured bacterium | reverse complement strand
CCCCCAACCGCTCCCCGGGATCCTCCCTTACCTTTCATTCGTGTGAGGAGTGCAGAACGCTCTTCCAGGGTCGAAACGAGGACAGACTCCCGGAATCGTTCCACCTCCGAACCCCCGCCTTCGGCGGGGGTTTTTTCTTGGGACCGGCCCAGGAAAAAGCCGGCCCCGAAGGGCCGGCGGGAGAGGGTCGGGATCGGAGGCCCCGGCAGGACGCTCCGGTTCGCCTTCAGCGCAGGCTCACTTGATGGAAACCTTGCCGCCCACCTCTTCGATGGCCTTCTTGAGGGCCTCGGCCTCGTCCTTGGAGATGCCCTCCTTGACGGCCTTGGGGGCCGCTTCCACGAGGGCCTTGGCTTCGCCCAGGCCGAGGCCGGTGGCCTCGCGGACGGCCTTGAGCACCTTGATCTTCGAGGCGGCATCAAAGCCCTCGAGGATCAGATCGAATTCGGTCTGCTCTTCCACCGCCTCGGCGGCGGCGGCGGCGGGAGCGGCGGCCATCACCACGCCGGCGGATGCGGCGGCGGAGACGCCGAAGGCCTCTTCGATCTGCTTGACGAGCTCGGAGGCTTCCAGCAGGGAGAGGGTCTTGAGCGAATCGAGAATGTCGTCGGTCTTGGTGGTCATGGTGGGTTGAGAATCAGCAACAGATCTGGGGGGTGGAAGGCGGTGCCGGGTGGAGGGGACAGCTGGGCGGTGAGCTCAGCTGCCTTCGCCGTCGGCGTGCTGCCGCAGGGCGCGGGCGAGACC
Source organism: uncultured bacterium (assembly GCA_964352195.1). Lineage (GTDB taxonomy): Bacteria > Cyanobacteriota > Cyanobacteriia > PCC-6307 > Cyanobiaceae > CAYGQY01. Next base: position 3,008 of record CAYGQY010000233.1, on the reverse strand, counting down.
GGAGGGAACCTCGTTGAGGCCAACCGCCAACTGGGTGGCCACGGCATGGATCGCACCGGCGATCTGGGCCATGAGTACCTCCTTGGAGGGAAGCTCCCCGATGGCCTTGATGTCGTCCTGGGTGAGGAGCTGGCCTTCGAACAGGCCACCTTTGACTTCGGACTTCTTCGTGTCCTTCTGGAAGGACTGAACGGCCTTCACCGCACCGCCCACATCGCCCTTGATCAGGACGAAGGCGTTGGTGCCGGTGAGCAGGGAATCGAGGTCGGACCAGGAGCTGTCGCCATCGATGGCCCGACGCATCAAGGTGTTCTTGGTCACCTTGCAGACGCCACTGGCGGCCTGCAGACGGGTCCGCAGGTCGGACATCTCCTTGATGGACAGGCCCTTGTAATCGAGGACCAGGGCCATCTCGGCCTCACCGAGGAGCCCCTTGAGCTCTTCGACGATCTGTTGCTTGCTCTCGAGAGTGCGGCCCATGGAAGTGGTACGGATCGAGGGAACAAGCCGGACACGCGACCCAGCCGGGAGCCGGCAGACACCGGAGCTCGGCGGAACGAGGCCGCGTGACGATCCGCCGCTGGGGGGTTGTGGACCCCCGTGGGCAAAAACCTTCGCGTACACCTCGGCAGGGTTTACGGCTGGACCCGCAGCCGCCGAATGGCGAGCGGAATCCGGACGGACCTGCTGTCTTGGGTTGGGCGCGTGCCCTCTGGCCGTAGCCAGTTCACCATCCTACAGAACGGCACTCCGGCCCCGCTCAGGACTCCTGCTTGATGTCCTGAAGGGCCGCGAAATCGACGGAGATCGACGGGCCCATCGAGGAGGTCACGTAGAGGCTGCGCCAGTAACGACCCTTGGCGCCACTGGGTTTCTGGCGATCGATCGTTTCCTGAAGGGCCTTGAGGTTCTCGAGCAGGGCCTCAACGCTGAAGCTGGCCTTGCCGAAGCGCACGTGCACGATGCCGGTGCGATCGGCACGGAACTCGAGCTTGCCCGCCTTGAACTCGTTGATGGCGGCCTCCAGATCGGTGGCCACGGTGCCGGCCTTGGGGTTGGGCATCAGGCCACGGGGGCCGAGCACCCGGCCCAGCTTGGCCACCTTCGGCATCATGTCGGGCGTGGCGATCAGCAGATCGAAGTCGATCTGACCGGAGGCGATCGTGTCGACGAGTTCATCATCGCCGGCCAGGTCGGCCCCGGCGGCCTTGGCGGCAGCGACGGCTTCACCGCGGTCGATCACGGCGATGCGGATGCTCTGTCCGGTGCCGTTGGGCAGGGCCACGGTGGTGCGCAGCTGCTGGTCGGTGTATTTGGGATCGATGCCCAGGCGCACATGGGCTTCGATCGTTTCATCGAATCTGGCGTTGGCGTTGGCCTTCACCAGTTCGAGGGCTTCGAGCGGGGCGTAGGGACGGTCCTCGACCGTCTCGAGCAGGGCGGAGAAACGCTTGGAGGTCTTGGGCATGGTTGGGATCGGGGTGCGGACGACGGGGCTGGCACCGGCGGATGGCCGGTGGTGGTCCGTCTCCCCCGGAGAGGGTGAATGGAGGGCTGGACAGGACGCGGGCGGGGAGGGATGGCCCCCTGAAGCCTCAGTCGCTGATGGCGACGCCCATGTTGCGGGCGGTGCCTTCGATGATGCGCATGGCCGACTCAACGCTGGAGCAGTTGAGGTCGGGAAGCTTGGTGTTGGCGATCTCCTCGAGCTGGGCCCGGCTGATCGCTCCCACGCTTCCCTTGGCCGACGTGGCGGCCCCCTTCTCGATGCCGGCTGCTTTGGAAATCAGCACGGAGGCGGGGGGGGTCTTGGTGATGAAGGTGAAGCTGCGGTCTTCGAAGACCGAGATTTCCACCGGGATCACATAGCCGGCCTTGTCCTGGGTCCGAGCGTTGTACTCCTTGCAGAACGCCATGATGTTGACCCCGTGCTGACCGAGGGCAGGACCCACCGGAGGCGCGGGATTGGCTTTGCCGGCATTGAGCGCCAGCTTGATAACAGCAACGACTTTCTTGGCCATCGGCTGGACTACGGGACGGAGAGCTGCGGATCGCCACCACCCGGAGGGGGCGACGTGGGACGGGGGCACCGAAGCCGGTGCCCCCGTCGGGGGCCGCCCTCCGCAGGGAGGCGGCCGCTGGGGATCAGCTCTGTTTGCTGATCTGGGCGAACTCGAGTTCCACCGGGGTTTCGCGGCCGAAGATCGAGAGCAGGGCCTTCAGCTTGCTGCGCTCGCCGGAGACCTCGATCACCTCGCCCTGGAAGTCCTTGAACGGACCGGCGGTGACCAGGATCTGGTCCCCTTCAGCGATGTCGACCTTGACGACGGGCTTCTTCTCAGCCGCCCGCTTGAAGATGCGCTCCACTTCCGGACGGGAGAGGGGCCTCGGCCGGATGTGGCCCCGGGCGCGGCCGGTGGCGCGGCGCTCCTCCTGCCCGACGAAGTTGATCACGTTGGGGGTGCTGCGCACGGCCAACATCGTGTCCTCATCGAGGATCATCCGTACCAGCACGTAACCGGGGAAGACCTTCTCCTCGGTGGCCTGACGGCTGCCGTCCTTCTTGAGCTTCACCGCCGGGGTCTGGGGGATCTCGATCTCAAGGATCCGGTTGTCGACACCGAGGGTGATCGCCCGCTGCTCCAGGGTGGCCTTCACCTTCTTCTCGCAGCTGGAGGCCACCTGCACGGCGAACCAGCGGGCCACCTGGGGCTTGGCCGCCCCGTCCGCGGAGGGGTCCGCGGCGCCATCGGGGGCGCCATCGGGGGGCAGCGCCGTGAGATCGAGCACGGCCGGCTCCGGCCCGGGCTCCTCGGGGGCGTCGATGGCGGGGCTGGCGACCGAGCTGCTGGAGGACCAGTTCCGGGCAGCCCGCGGCGTGCGGGTGAGCCTGGAGGGCGACGGCGATGGCCTCCGCTTTGACCCCCTCGCTCCGGGGGGCGATGGGGCTCCGGTAGGGTGATCGTTTGCCGGTACGCCAGAGCGAACCCCTGCGCCCGCCCCTGTGA
>CAYGQY010000232.1:0-3761 GCA_964352195.1 uncultured bacterium | reverse complement strand
CGGGAAGAATCACCACCGGGAGGGCAGCCTGGCCAGCCACGTGCGGCGCCTGCGGCTGGTCGATGGGAGGGGAACCGCCCGGGAGCTGGGGCCGGAGGATCCCGGAGGAGCCGCCGCCTTCTGGAGCACCACCGGCGGCATGGGGCTCACCGGAGTGATCATTGAGGCGACCCTGGCGCTGATTGCGATCGGCAGCTCCCTGGTCAGCGTGGACACCGAGCGCCATGGGGACCTCGATGCCCTGATGGCGGCCATGGTGGAAGGAGATGGCCGCTACCGCTACAGCGTGGCCTGGGTGGACAGCCTCCATGGGGGCGGTCGCGGTGTGCTGACCCGCGGGGACCATGCGGCCCTGGCCCAGCTGGGTGAGAACGGACCGGACGACGATCCCCTCGCCTACGACCCCCGGGCGCTGGCCACGGCGCCTCCGTTCCTGCCGGGGGGCCTGCTCAACGGCTGGACCGTGCGGGCCTTCAACGAAGCCTGGTTCCGCAAGGCTCCGCAGCGACGGCAGGGGGAGCTGCAGAGCATCGGTTCCTTCTTCCATCCGCTCGATGGCGTGCAGGACTGGAACCGGATCTACGGCCCGGCCGGGTTCCTGCAGTATCAGTTCGCCGTTCCCGACGACGGAGCCCGGCTGGTGCCCGGCACCCTGGCCGCCCTGCGCCGGATCGGAGCCCCCAGCTTCCTCACCGTGCTCAAGCGCTTCGGCCCCGGCAACCCCGGCCCGCTCTCCTTCCCCCAGCCAGGCTGGACCCTGGCCGCCGATCTGCCGGCGGCGGTCCCCGATCTGCTCGAGACCCTCGATGGGCTGGATCAGGAGGTCGCCGCCGCCGGGGGCCGCCTCTACCTCGCCAAGGACTCCCGCCAGTCCGCCGCCATGCTTCAGCGCAGCTACCCGGGGCTGGATGCGTGGCGGGAGCAGCAGGCCCTCCTCGATCCCCGCGGCGTCTTCTGCTCGGATCTGGCCAGGCGACTGGGCCTGGTGGGAGGGGCACCCCGATGAAGGTGTTTCTTCCCGGTGGGGCCGGCCTGGTGGGGCTCAACCTGATCGCGGTCCTGCAGGAGCGCCATCCCGACTGGCAGCTCGTCGTGGTGGACAAGAAGCGGGAGGCCGTGGCCATCGGATCCAGGCTGTTTCCCGCGGTCCGGTTTCTCTGTGAGGACCTCACCGGCACCGACGGAGCAAGCTGGCCCTGCCTGCTGGAGGGCTGTGGGGCCTGCGTGATGCTGCAGGCCGAGATCGGCAACACGGATCCTGGGGCCTTCGAGCGCAACACCATCGCCAGCACCCGGGTCGTGCTGGCGGAACTGCATCGGGCGGGCCTCAGCCGCCTGGTCCACATCAGCAGCTCGGTGGTCAATTCCGTGGCCACGGACCTCTACACCACGACGAAGCGTCGCCAGGAGGAGCTGGTCGCGATGGAGTGGCCCGGGGTGGTGATCCTGCGCCCCACCTTGATGTTCGGCTGGTTCGACCGGAAACACCTGGGCTGGCTGGCCCGCTTCATGGCCCGTGTCCCCCTGTTCCCGATTCCCGGATCCGGCCGCTTCATCCGTCAGCCGCTCTACGCCACCGATTTCTGCCGGGTCATCGTGCGCTGTCTGGAGAATCCCACCCTGACGGGCCGCCACGACATCACGGGCACGGAGCGGGTGAGCTACCTCAGCCTGATGCGCCAGCTGAAACAGGTCGTGGGCGCGCGAACCTGGATCATCCATCTGCCGATTCCCCTTTTCGCGGCCCTGCTGCGGATCTGGGCCCTGATCAGCCGTCAGCCGGCCTTCACCGCCGACCAGCTCAAGGCCCTCACGGCCGGCGACACCTTCGAGCTGACCGACTGGCCGCAGCGCTTCGCCGTCACCCCCACCCCCCTGGCGGAGGCCCTGCGGATCACCCACCGGGATCCCCGCTTCGCCACGATCCTGATTCCGTTCTGATGCCCCGCGGACCCCGGCTGGCGGTGATCGGCGGTGGCCCGATGGGCCTGGCAGTGGCCTACGAACTCTGCCTCCAGGGTTGCCCTCCGGTGCTGCTGGAGGCCGACGACCGCCTGGGCGGCATGGCCGCCAGCTTCGACTTCGCCGGCGTCTCCCTTGAGCGCTATTACCACTTCCACTGCCTCGGCGACCGGGCGTTTCTGCAGCTGCTGGAGGAGCTGGATCTGGCCGGCGCCATGCGCTGGCGCCAGACCCGGATGGGATTCTTCTGCGACGGCCGGATGTACCCGTGGGGCTCGACCGGAAGTGTGCTGGGCTTCCCCCGCCTCCCCCTGCTCACCCGGATCCGCTACCTGCTGCACGCGGCCCGCTGCCTCAGCCTGCGGCACTGGCACCATCTCGATCGGATCCCGGCCACCCGCTGGCTGCGGGACTGGCTCGGCGAGGAGGGCTACCAGCTGCTCTGGGCCCGGCTGTTCGCCTTCAAGTTCCATCACCACAGCGACGACATCTCCGCCGCCTGGATCTGGAGCCGGATCCGCCGGGTCGGCAAGTCCCGTCACTGGCTGAAGGAGACCCTCGGCCACCTCGACGGAGGCTCCCAGCGCTGGATTGATGCCCTGGCCCGGCAGATCCGTCAGCGGGGCGGGGACATTCGTCTGGGCAGCCCCGTGCGGCAGGTGGGCACGGTCCACGAAGCCGGTCGGACGGTGGTGGAGCTGAAAACCCCGGCGGGAGCGGAGCACTTCGATGCGGTGATCTGCACCGTTCCCCTGCCGCTTGTGGCTCCGATGCTGCGGGCCGGTGGTGTGGACCCGGCCCTGATCGAGCCCTACGAGACCCAGCGCTCACTGGCCTGCGCCTGCGTGGTGATTCAGACCCGGATCGCGGTGACGCAGAACTTCTGGACCAACATCAACGACGCCAGATTCGGCATCCCCGGCATCATCGAGATGACAAATCTGCAGCCACTGACACGGCACATCACCTACATTCCCTTTTACATACCTGCTGACCATCCTGATTATGCCCGCCCGGATCAGGCTTTCATCGACGACTCGCTGGCCTGCCTGATGGCGATCAACCCTGATCTGAAACCGGAGGATGTTCTGGCCGGCCACTGCAGCCGCTACCGCTTCGCCCAGCCGGTGTGCGGCACCGGGTTTCCGGGCACCCTGCCACCCCTGTGTCCCCTTCCCCAAGTCTGGATCGCCGATACGACCGTCTACTACCCCGAGGACCGGGGCATTTCCGAAAGCATCGGTTTTGGCCGCAATCTGGCCCGGCGCGTGGTCCGCGCATGGCCATGAGCGAAGGCCACTCGGGGCGGCGCGAAGTCACGCTCTTCCTGGTCAGTGGAGGGCTGGCGGCCTTGGTGAATGTGGCGAGCCGGATCGGATTCTCCAGGCTGCTCCGCTTCGAGCTGGCGGTGCTGGCCGCCTACGGCTGCGGCATGCTCACCGCTTACCTTCTGGCCAGGCGATTTGTGTTCCCCGGTGGGAGGATCAGCGTGCGGCGTTCCCTGGCCGGCTTTGCCCTGGTCAATCTGGTCGCTGTGCTGCAGACCTGGCTGGTCAGCCTGGGGATGCGCAGCTGGTTGCTCCCCCTGCTGGGGATCGTGGTCTACAGGGATCTGATCGCCCATGCGATGGGAGTGGCCCTTCCGGTGATCACCAGTTATTTCGGCCACAAACACATCTCCTTTCGGACGCCCCGGCGTTCCGGGACGGCCGAGGGTTGACGGGATGCGAGACGGTCCGTCCGGCTGGAGATCAGCCTCCCTGGGCCGGCGTCTGCTGGCGAGGTCTCCGGCCCAGGGA
>CAYGQY010000231.1:0-3808 GCA_964352195.1 uncultured bacterium | reverse complement strand
GTCCAGAGGGTGTCGGCCAGCCCCGCCACACCGGTGTGCGGGATGCTCTCCGAGGGCAGCGCATCCATGCGCAGCTTGATCGCTTCCACGGTGTCCGCGGCTTCCGGGCGATCGGGCCGGGCCTTGCCGCGCACGACCCGGGCCAGAGCGTTCTCGTAGGCCGGATTGCGGATCAGCCGATCGGGCCCGAACAGCTCCTGGCTGAAGGAGGTGCCGGTGTTGGTGCTGAGCTGCCGCAGCCACTGCAGCAGCGACTCGCAATAGCCATCGATCAGGCTCTTGCAGGAGAGTTCGTCGCTGGAGCGGATGCCCGGCCGTCCCGCCTGCCCGGCCACGGGCGCGGTGGAGGGGTCGAAGAACCTGGCGGCCCAGGGAGCGCCGCTCAAGAAGGTGGGCATCGGCACCGTCTGGGCCGCCTCGAGTTCGAGGCTGAAGTTGTTCAGCCAGGCCACGGCGAAACGGGCGCCGGTGGCCAGGGCCCGGCCGACGACGTCGTCCTCGGGGATGTCGTTCCAGGTCACCTGGTTCTGGCCGCCGCGGCTGAGCACGTAGGCATAGCCAGGCTGAACGGCGTCGCCCAGGCCTCCGCGCAGGCCCAGGGCCGCCAGCAGTTCCACCAGATGGGCGGCATTGGCCTGGGAGGTGCCGCCGATGCTGAAGGCGTAGCGGGCCCGGATGTCGCTGCCCACCAGGAACACCTGGTCGAAGCAGGCCGTTCCCTTGCTGCTGAGGTACTGGAGGGCGGCATCGGTGTTGAGCTGGAAGCTGCGGGCCTCGGCGTGCACACCGGTGTCGGCCTCCCCCTGGCTTTCGAAATCGAAGTAGGGCAGCAGCAGCGAGGCGTTCACGCGCACCCGGCTGAACTGCTTGTCCTCCAGCCAGTTCTTGAGCAGCAGCCCGAGGGTGGGGACCCCGGAGGCGCCGGTTCCGCCGAAGACGCTGCCGAACAGGTGAATGACGGGAGCCTCGCTGTTCCCCGCCGCCACCTCGATGTCATCGAGCATCCGCTGCCACTGGCCCGTCTGGGCCTCCTCCTGCAGATTCACCCGGCTCATCACCGCCGAGCCGATCGGCGGACGGCCCCGGAAGCCCACTTCCAGTTCGGCGGATTGTTCGTCGGGAGGGAAGAGGCAATCGAACAGATCGGCCAGGCCGCTGGCCTGGGTGCGCAACACCGGCTTGGGGAAGATCTGATCGAGGCTGACCCCGCCGGAGGCGGCACCGAGCGGGCTCCAGGTGCCGTAATCCCGCAGCTCACCCCGGGCGAAGTGGTCGGTTCGGTTCGCCAGCGCCCGGTGCAGCTTGTCGTAGCGGCTGATGGCGGTCTGGGCGCGGCTGAGCAGGGCGCTCTGCTGGTCGGGTTCCACCAGGAAGGTGCCGAGGCGCAGCGGCTGCCCGTCGGCGCTGCGCAACAGGCCACAGGCGTGGAGATGGGTGAGGGCTTCGAGGCACTTGGCCCCGCTGCCGCCGACCCCGATGGCGAAGAGAGACATCTCAGCGACGGGCGAAGAGGGTGACGGCGCCGGGTACCACGAGCCGGTAGCTCCGGGGCGAGGCGAGAACGGTGGGCAGCCAGAACAGCAGGATCCCATCAAGCAGCACGAAACCCATCAGCAGAATCCAGCCGACGGGAGGGATCGGGTAAGCGGTGAGGCCGCTTCCCTCGATCGGGCTCTGGCCCCTCACCTGCCAGATGAACACGGTGAAGACGAGCAGGTAGAGCCAGCCCAGCAGCACCAGCAGGGATGCGGCCAGCCACCACTGGGGCCGCATCCCGCGAACGGCCGCCGAGTTGGCCGCCCGGCGCGAGGACGTTCGCCAGAACCAGATCAGCAGAGCCGTCAGGCAGCTGATCCAGAGCATGGTGAAGGAGGGACTGCTGCCGTTCTGCAGATAGTCCTGGAGATCAAGGCCCGGGCCCACCAGCAGCCCAGGAAAGAGATTGAGAAAGAGAAAATCCTGAACCACGAAGGTCCAGAACGCCCCTCCGATCACCGAGGCCAGCAGCAGGATCCATTGACGGGCGTTCATCGGACGATCCTCAACGTTGGAAGGCGACGCAGAAGGCGACCGCGGGAGGTCCGTCTCCCGGGTGCACGAGCTGGTTGAGGCTGGTCATCAGCAACAGCAGGCCGTCAGTGCGATCCCGGGCGTCGTCCGCCCGGGGATCGGAGCGGTCCCAGTCCAGCCACCATTGGGCCGGCAGGCTGCCGCGCGGGATGGTGGCCCGCAGCAACCCGGAGGGGGTGGAGGGGGAGACACCAATCTCCGCCCGCAGATCGGTGCCCGCGATCGTGATCGAGCGGACCCGCACACCATTGAGGCCCGCCTCCTGGGACGGGGGGAGCGGGATGGCCTCCAGACGGAACACCCCCAGATCGGGGCGGGTGGTGCCTCCCGACCAGTCCGCCGTGGAGGACACGATGAACCCCACACTCTCGGGGCCCAGCTTGATGAAGCGATAGTCCCCGTTGGCGGTGGGGCCGTAGGTCCTGCCCCCCAGCCGCAGCGGAATGCCCGTCTGGGCCGAGAGCGGCGGGACCCCGACCAGCGCCCTGGCTTCGAGGGGGGCCTGAACGCCCCCGGGGCGGAACAGGGAGAGGTGCTGTTCGGCCGAAACCCCCTTGAGACCGAGATTCTGGCGGACTCCCTCCAGCAGCGCGCTCACCTGATCGGCCTGACCGGTGGCCAGAAGATAGATGGGGCGATCGGCCGGGCCGGTGTGAATCACCTGGCTCTCGCTGTTGAACACACGCCCCCGGAAGGGCAGGCGCAGAGCCAGAACACCCACGCTGGCACCTCGGGCCACATCGGCGCGGATGGCGCCCACCAGGTTGGCGATGTCCCCCTGGTTGACCTCCAGATCGCCCACCAGAAGGCGCAGGGGAATCTGCCCGGCCGGCGCCGGCAGCTGCCACAGGGACTGCATGCTCGAGGCCACCGGCGGGAAGCCCCCACAGCCCCCGAAGAAACAGGCCTCCCTGGCTGGGGACAGCGAGCCGGGGGTGCCGAAGGGCTGGGCCTTGCCACCGCCGACGCGGACCCCCCGGAGGCTCACATCGGCGCTGCCCGCCGCCAGGGTGATCGCCTGGAGCAACTGGGACCAGCCCGATGCTTGGGGCGCCTCCACATGGCCGAGCATGGAGCCGCTGCCGTCGATGCCCACCAGCAGCTGCCTGGCAGGACCGGCCGGGGAGGCCGGCGGTGCTGCCGGAGCGGCCTCCGGATCTGGAGAGGCCAGGGTCTGGGGCGCCTCGGGCACCGGCTCAGGGATGCAGGCCGGCAGTTGATTCTGGGCACATCCGGTGAGCACCAACAGCACCAGCGGAGCGAGAAACGACTGAAGGGCAGGAACCGAAGGCCGTTTAGCCATTCCAATCAGCCATACACCTTCGGTGACATCCGGTTGAACCGAAGGTGAGGATACCCTGAAACCCAGGCAATGGCTGGGTCCAGGCAGGGCTTCTGCCCTGCCTGGAGGGCACCGGGGGGCACCGATTCATGGCTCTTCCGCATACTTGAAAGCGAAGCCGCAGCCCGGGGCACACCATTGCGTTGCCCGGAGGCGCTTCGCCTCATTGAAGGCCCATCAATGGCATCTGGAGGCCTGAAATGATGCGAAGGACTGGACCGGCAGGCCGGATCGGGCCAGCGGATCCCCGAGGGGAGCGGGGCTTCTCCAACCGGACCGCCCAGATCATCCTGGCCCTGGGCCTGCCTGTCCTGCTGATCGCGGTCAGTCTGCTGGTGAGGGCGCTGGAGCGCACCTGGAGAGCGCCCTTCACCGGCTCCGCCCTCCCCCTGGCAC
>CAYGQY010000230.1:0-3839 GCA_964352195.1 uncultured bacterium | reverse complement strand
CAGCTCCACGAGGCTGGCTCCGGCCGATCGGCCGGAGCCAGCCTCGTGGAGCTGTTCCTTGAGGGTACCGATCACCTGGGTGTGCTGGCGGAGCAGGACCGGATCACCAGTGTCAGTCCGGCCTTCGGCCGGGGCGCCGGCATCCGGGTCTTCCGGGGAGATCGGGATGGGTTCGTCTCCACCAACGACCTGAGCGAGGCGGGGCTCCTGCGTGCTCTCGACCAGGCGCTCGGCATGCTCGGCCTCGAGCGCCATGGCGCCGGCCGCTCCGACTTCGAGGGGCTGGCGGTCCTGCGCGACCACGCCGCTGCCAAGGCCGACTGGCTCACCCACTGCCCCGGCCTGGCGGAAGCCACCGGGCGGCTGCTCGAGGGCACGGCCCTGCTGGAGCGCCACGGAACTCACCTGCAGGCGCGGCGGGGCAGCTACGCCCGGGACTGGCAGGAGGTGCTGGTGGCCGCCAGCGACGGCACGTTCGCCCACGACATCCGCCTGCACCAATCGGTGGGGCTCAACACCCTCGCCGCCGACGGCGAGCACCGGGCCAGCCTGGGTCGCCGTTACGGCAGTTCCGGCACCCCCGACGACCTGCGCCGCTGGGACCCGGATGCCGCCGCGATTGATCTCTGCGCCAGCGCCGCCTCGATGCTCCACGCTGACTACGTGGAAGCGGGCACCTACCCGGTGGTGCTGGCCAACCGCTTCGGTGGCGTGATCTTCCATGAGGCCTGCGGCCACCTGCTCGAAACCACCCAAGTGGAGCGGGGCACCACCCCCTTCGCCGACAAGGTGGAGCAGGCGATCGCCCACGAAGCCGTCACCGCCATCGACGAAGGGGTCAGCGACGGGGCCTTCGGCAGCCTTTCGATGGACGACGAAGGGATGGAGCCCCAGCGCACCGTGTTGATCGAAAACGGCGTGCTGAAGCGCTTTCTCTCCGACCGAGCCGGCGAACTACGCACCGGTCACCCCCGCACCGGCAGCGGCCGCCGCCAAAGCCACTCCTTCGCCGCCGCCAGCCGCATGCGCAACACCTACATCGCGGCCGGTCCCCACACTCCCCAGCAGCTGATCGAGTCGGTGGAGCGTGGTCTTTACTGCAAATCGATGGGGGGCGGCAGTGTGGGACCCACCGGACAATTCAATTTCGCCGTGGAGGAGGGCTATCTGATCGAGAACGGCGCGCTCACCAAGCCGGTCAAGGGCGCCACGCTGATCGGCGAAGCCCGGGAAGTGATGCCCCGGATTTCCATGTGCGCCAACGATCTGGAGCTGGCGGCGGGCTTCTGCGGCTCCATCAGCGGCAGCATCTTCGTGACTGTCGGCCAGCCCCACATCAAGGTGGACGCCATCACCGTGGGAGGCCGTTGAGCATGGCCAGCACCAGCACCGCTTCGGCCGGCACCGCCCCGGACCAGTTCGATGCCGCCCGCCTGGGTGAACGGCTCCAGGTTCTGGCCAGCGGCCTGGCCATCCGCCGCTGGGACCTCGGGGCCGCCTGCAGCACCGACACCTCCGTTCAGGTCGACCGGGGCGAGGCGAAACAGCTCAAGGGAGCCCAGCGCAGTTCGCTGACAGTGCGGGTCTGGAACGATGACGGGTTGGTGGGGATCACCAGCACCAGTGATCTGTCCGAGGGCGGACTGGTGCGGGCCCTGGCCGGCGCCCGTGATGCCAGTGCCTACGGCAATCCCGACGACACCCCCGCCTTTTCTCCCGAGGCCACCGCCCCTCTGGCGCCTCTGGAGCAGCCCCTGAGCCCCCCCCTGCCGATCCTCGAGCTGCTCGGTCGCCTCCAGGGGGCGGAACGGGAGTTGCTCGGGCGCCATCCAGCCATCAGCACAGTGCCGTACAACGGCCTGGCCCAGCGCTCCAGCGATCGCCTCTACCTCAACAGTGACGGTGCCTGCCGCCAGCAGCGCCTGTCCACCGCCAGCCTCTACCTCTACGCCAGGGCCGAGGAAGCGGGCCGGAAGCCCCGCAGCAGTGGCGCCGTACGTTTGGCCTACGGCGCCGATCAGCTCGATGTGTCCGGCTGCATCGAGGAGGCGGCCCAGCTGACGATCAGCCATCTCGATTACGCCCCGATCGAGACCGGCCGCTACTGCTGCATCTTCAGCCCCGAAGCCTTCCTCGATCTGATCGGGGCCTTCTCCAGCCTGTTCAACGCCCGGGCCGTGCTCGATGGCGTCAGCCTCAGCAGCCGCGAAGCTCTGGGCCAGCCCCTGGCCGCCCCGTTCCTCTCGATCCACGACAACGGCCTCCATCCCGGCAACGTGGGCGCCTCCAGTTTCGATGGGGAGGGCACACCGGTGCGGCCTCTGCCCCTGGTGGAGGGAGGACGGCTCACCCACTTCCTGCATTCGGAGGCCACCGCCCGCGCCTTCGGCCAGCCGCCCACCGGCCATGCCGGCCTGGGAGCCAAGGTGTCGGTGGGGCCCCACTGGTTCGAGATCGGCGCCACCCCCGGCTCCGGAGGCGGCGCCGCCGGGCTCGATCGCCACGCCGCCGATGGGGTCGTCTGGATCGATTCCCTCTCAGCTCTCCATGCCGGGGTCAAGGCCAGCCAGGGGTCCTTTTCCCTGCCCTTCGATGGCTGGCTGCTGCGGGGGGGGGAGGCTCGCTCGATCGAGGCGGCCACGGTGGCCGGTGACATCCGCACCCTGTTGAAGAGACTGGTGGGCTTCGAGGGGGAGCCCAAGATCACCCCCGACGGCCTCTCCCCCCACGTGTGGGTGGAGGGTCTCTCGATCACCGGCGAGGCCTGAGGCCCACCTGCGGACAAGCCCGCCATGAAGATCCTGTTCTGGGGCACTCCGGGCTATGCGGTGCCCAGCCTTGAGGCGCTGGTGCTGGCAGGCCATGAGCTGGTGGGGGTCGTGAGCCAGCCCGACCGGCGCCGCGGACGTGGTTCGACCCTGGTGCCCTCGGCCGTGAAGAGCCGGGCCCTGGAGCTGGGACTGCCGGTGCTCACCCCCTGCCGGATCCGGCGCGAGCCGGAGACCCAGGAGCAGTTGGCGGCGCTGGGGGCGGAGGCCTCAGTGGTGGTGGCCTTCGGACAGTTGCTGCCCCCCGAAGTGCTGGCCCAGCCGCCGCTGGGCTGCTGGAACGGCCACGGTTCGCTGCTGCCCCGCTGGCGCGGCGCCGCCCCGATCCAGTGGTGCCTGATCGAAGGCGACAGCGACACCGGCGTGGGGATCATGGCGATGGAGGAGGGCCTTGACACGGGGCCGGTGCTGCTGGAGCGGCGGGTCACGATCGACCTGCTGGAGAACGCCACCCAACTGGGAGTGCGTCTGAGCCGGCTCACCGCCGAGCTGCTGGTGGAGGCGATGCCCCGGATTGCCCGGGTGGGGCCAGGCCCGCAAGCCGAGCGCTGGCACGGGCTTGGCCTCAAACCCCAGAGCCGGGAGGGCCTCACCCAGGCGCGGCTGCTGCAGAAGCAGGATGCCCACATCGACTGGAGCGCCTCCGCCCTGGCCATCCACCGGCGGGTGATGGGTCTGCATCCGGGGGCCGTGAGCCCGTGGGGGCAACGGCGCCTCAAACTGCTCGCCACCGAGCCCCTGGTGCCGCGCCTGAGCGATTGGCTCACGCCAGCCGGCGCCGCGCTGGCGCACCGGTGGGGCGAGCCGGGATCCACCGCCCAGGCCGAAGCCAGGGCTGCGGATCCCGGCCACGTGCTGGAGCGGGCCCGGGGCACCGGTCTGGTGGTGGCCACCGGCGGTTGCCCCCTGCTGATCCGGGAGGCCCAACTGGAGGGGAAACGGGCCCTGAGGGACGACGCGCTGCTGCTGCAGCTGGGGGCCATTGGCCTGGCCGCCTGGGGGCTGCTGCTG
>CAYGQY010000229.1:0-3882 GCA_964352195.1 uncultured bacterium | reverse complement strand
GTCCCGGACTCGTCCGGGACCGCCGGGCGATCCCGAGGGATGGGATGGGCCGATCGTCGGAAGGCACTGACGGGGCAAATCGGCCCCCCTCGAGTCGATCGATTCTTGAAGACTCGTTAATCCTTCCATAACGCATCAGGCCTGATTCGGTTGCTATCAGTGTTCTGCTCCCCAAACGGCTGTTCCGATGACCTTCGCCAAGAAGGCCCTTGTCTTCGCTTCCCTCGCCGCCCTCGGGGCTGGTGCCACGGCCACGGCCCAGAGCACAATCAATGGTGCCGGGGCCTCCTTTCCCTCTCCGTTCTATCAACGGGCCTTTTCCGACCTGGCCCGTGCCGGTGGCCCCAAGGTGAATTATCAATCCGTGGGTTCCGGTGCCGGCGTTCGCCAGTTCATTGCCGGTACGGTGGATTTCGGTGCCACCGATGAGCCGATGAGTGCCGCTGATATGGGCAAAGTGAGCCGCGGTGTGGTGCAGTTCCCCGCAGTGGGTGGAACAATTGCCGTTGCATACAACAAACCAGGCTGTACTTTAAGGCTGACTCAGAAACAACTGGTTGACATCTTCCTGGGGACCATCTCCGACTGGAAACAGTTGGGCTGCTCCGCTGGGAAAATCAGAGTCGTGCACCGTTCAGACGGTTCCGGCACCACCTTCGCGTTCACCAATTCGCTCTCGGCGTTCTCCCCCACCTGGAAGAGCCGGGTGGGTGAAGGCAAGTCGGTCAAATGGCCCGTGGGAGTGGGTGGCAAGGGCAATGAAGGGGTGTCAGGGGTGATCCAGAACACACCGGGCTCGATCGGCTATCTCAACCAGGCCTTTGTGAAGGGCAGGATCAAGGCTGCCGCCCTTCAGAACAGGGCTGGCAAGTTCGTGCTTCCCAATGAGAAGAGTGGTGCCGCTGCCCTCAACAACATCAAGCTGAATTCCAGCCTGGCTGGAGAGGAACCCAATCCGGCCGGTGCCGACAGCTATCCCATCTCCACCCTCACGTGGGTGCTGGCGTACCAGAGGGGCAATGGAGGCAAGGCGGCCTCGATCCGTCAGGCATTGAGCCATCTGCTTAGCACCGGTGCCCAGTCCAAGGCGGATGAATTGGGCTATGTCCCCCTGCGGGGCTCCATCCTCAACGCCTCCAAGCGGGCGGTGGCCAGGATCGGCAACTGAATTCCGTTCGCCGGGGGGACCATCGGTCTCCCCGGTTGCCCCGGGCGGAACCCTTAGTCCACGCTTAACCGGTCGCTCATCGGCCCTTTGCCCAGGTTGTCAGTTGTCCTCCATACACTCCGTTGGTGTTTCCAGGAACTGATCATGGTTTCGACGCCCTTTCGCGACGCCGGACGCAGCAGTGGGATCAGGGAAGTCCTGGAAACGAGTTACCGCAATCGCAATCTTCTCCACATCGCCGCCGGCAGTGCCGTTCCCCTGCTCAAGAACAACATCTGGCTGGTGGTGCGGGGCATGGTGAAGCTGGAAGCGGTCACGATCCATGGCGATCCGCTGCTGCTCGGTCTGGCCGGCCCGAGCGAACCCTTTGGTGAACCGCTCACCACCGTGCAGGCCTACGAAGCCGTCACCCTCTGTGACAGCGACCTGCTCTGCCTCTCCTGCGCCGAGATTGAACAGGCGCCCCATCTGGCCATGGCCATGCTGCAGGCCGTGATCAGCCGCTACCGCCAGGCCGAAACCCTGCTCTCCCTGCTGGGTCTGCGCCGAGTGGAGGAGCGGGTCCGGGGCTTCCTGGAACTCCTGGCCCAGGACTATGGCCAGGCCTGCGACCAGGGCCTGCGGCTCAATCTTCGCCTCACCCATCAGGAGCTGGCCAGCGCCCTTTCCACCACCCGCGTGACCGTCACCCGCGTGATCGGCCTGCTGCGCGATGAGGGCTGGCTCCAGATCGATGAGCAGCGTCACCTGGTGATCAGCCATCTGCCCAAACGCCTGTGATTCAGGCCCGGGTGGACCGCAGGAATGGCCTAACTTCAGGGGACCTCTCCACGGGCACGATCCCCCCCATGCCCTGCCTGCTCATCGTCGATGACGACGACGGCATTCGCACCACCCTGGCCGAGGCCCTGCAGCAGGAAGGTTTCGAGGTCGCCTGCGCCGCGGACGGCCGCCAGGCGATCCAGCAGCTCGATCGGGCCCAGCGACCGGGGGCCGGAGGCTTCGATCTGGTGGTGCTCGATCTGATGCTGCCGGGCGTGGGTGGTCTCGATGTCTGCCGGCATCTGCGCCGGGCCGACACCCAGACACCGATCCTGATGGTCAGCGCCCGGGACACCGAAACCGATCGGGTGCTGGGCCTCGAGCTCGGTGCCGATGATTATTTGGTCAAGCCGTTCGGCCTGCGGGAGCTGGTGGCCCGTTGCCGGGCCCTGCTGCGCCGCTCCCAGCAGAGCCAGGATCGCTTCCCGGTGGCGGAGGTGATCAACCATGCCGAACTCACCCTCTTCCCCGACGAATTCCGCGTCACCCGCCATGGCGAGACGGTGAATCTCTCGCCGAAGGAATACCGGCTGCTGGAATTCTTCATGCAGAATCCCGGCCGCGTCTGGAGCCGCAACCAGCTGATTGATCAGGTCTGGGGCACCGATTACGTGGTGGATACCAAGACCGTGGACGTGCACATCCGCTGGCTCCGGGAGAAGCTCGAAGCCAATCCCTCCGCCCCGGAGCACCTTCTCACCGTGCGGGGCTTCGGCTACCGCTTCGGTTGAGGGGGGGGCGCCGTGACCCCGTCTCCGGGAGCCCTGTGGCTGTTCGGCCTGGGACTCCTGCTCGGCTGGTGGCTGCACCGGCTGATCTCCCGTCGTCAGCGGCTGGAGGCCGGGGGCCGGCGTCCGGGGACCGGAGCGGATCAGGGATTGCAGCGGCTGCAGCTGCTCTCCTGGCTGGAGGCCGCGCCCCAGGGCTGGCTGGTGCTCGATCCGCAGTTGCGGATCCGGGTGATCAATGCCCGTGCCCAGCGGTTGCTGCAGTTGCCCCTTGATTGCACCTCGCTCGGCTCGCTCTGGCCGGATGTGATCGCCCAGCCGGCGCTCGAGGAGGCGATCCGCAGCGTCGGCCGGCACGGCCGGGCCCAGCGCCTGGAGTGGTGGCTGGGCGGGCAGCCGCTCGAGGCGGTGCTGATGCCGGGGGAGGAGGGCTGGGTGGCCCTCTGGATCAACAGCCGCCGCTCGCTCGAGTCCCAGCTCGATCAGCAGAGCCGCTGGGTGAGTGATGTGGCCCACGAGCTCAAGACCCCTCTCACGGCGCTCATCCTGGTGGGGGACAGCCTGGCGGCCCAGGCCACCAGCTCCAATGCCGTGCTGGTGGAGCGTCTGCAGCGTGAACTGCAGCGGCTGCAGAGCCTGGTGGGAGATCTGCTCGAACTCTCCCGCCTGGAGAACAGCCTTCCTCGCGATGAGCGCCGCTACGAGGTGCTGGATCTCTGCGTCCTGGTGGAAGGCGCCTGGAGCAGTCTGCGACCGCTGGCCGAGCGACGCCGGGTGGGTCTGGCCCTCTCCTGCCAGACCGGTTGCCCCCTGAAGGGCGACGGATCCCGCCTTCACCGCGCCCTGCTCAACCTGTTCGACAATGCCCTGCGCTATAGCCCCGACGGTGGCGTGGTGGAGGTGAGTGTGCGCGGCAGTGGCCTGTTCTGGGAAGTGGTGGTGCGCGATCACGGTCCCGGCCTCAGCGAGGAGGACGAGGCCCACATGTTCGAGCGCTTCTACCGCGGGGATCCCTCCCGGGTGCGCAGCCAGAGTGCGGGCAGCGGCCTGGGACTGGCCATCGTGCAGCAGATCGCCCTGTCCCATGGGGGCCGCGTTCAGGGTCGCAACCATGGCGGTGGTGGCGCGGTGATGGAGCTGGTGCTGCCGAAGGGGGCCTGAGGG
>CAYGQY010000228.1:2613-3883 GCA_964352195.1 uncultured bacterium | reverse complement strand
TGGATGATCGATTGCGGGTGAATCACGATCTCGATGTGGTCGTAGTCGAGCCCGAACAGGTAGTGGGCCTCGATCACCTCCAGGCCCTTGTTCATCAGCGAGGCCGAATCCACCGTGATCTTGCGGCCCATGCTCCAGTTGGGATGGCTGGTGGCATCGGCCACGGTGGCCTTGGCCAGATCGGCGGCGGGCCAGTCGCGGAAGGCGCCGCCGCTGGCGGTGAGCTGGATGCGGCGCAGGCCCGGGGTGGGCACGCCGGTGGAGAGGCGGGCGGTGTCGGCCCAGGGGGTGCCCTGCAGGCACTGGAAGATCGCCGAGTGCTCCGAATCGGCGGGCAGCAGCCGGCTGCCGCTGCGCGTCAGCTCCGGGAGCACCACCGGTCCGGCGGCAATCAGGGTTTCCTTGTTGGCCAGGGCCAGGTCCTTGCCGGCGCGGATGGCGGCCAGGGTGGGCAGCAGGCCGGCGCAGCCCACGATCCCCGTCACCACCAACTCGGCGGTGGGCCAGGCGGCGGCGGCGCAGAGGCCGTCGACCCCGCCGGCCAGCTCCGGCCGGCGACCCAGGCGGCCGCAGCTGGCGAGGCTGTCGAGCCGAGCGCCCAGCGCCGGAATCAGCTCCTCGTCGGCCAGGGCGACCAGCTCGGGCCGGTGGCGCAGGATCTGCTCCACCAGCAGGTCGAGGTTGCGACCGGCGCTGAGGGCCACCACCCGGAAGCGGTCGGGACAGTCCTCGACGATCGCCAGGGTCTGGGTGCCGATCGAGCCCGTGGATCCCAGCACGCTGAGGGCTTTCACAGGCAGGGGCCGCAGGTGGCGCCAGTCTCCCATCGATCCGCCGCTGGGGGATGCTGTGGGCTGGATCGGTCCCCACCATGCTCTGGCTCCAGCGCTGGAATTTCATCGAGCGGGCGCGCCTGGAGCGCGAGATCTGGGATGCCTTCGAGCGCGGCGAGGACATCGACACGCTGGTGGAGGCCCTGCAGAACTCGATCGCCCAGGCGGCTGCCGGGGATCGGAGGGACACCCCGGCCGCGTTCCGGCTGGAGGTCTGGCAGGCCACCCGGATCCGCATCCGCCGGATCGAGGCGTTGATGCGGGGTAAGACGCCCCCCCCGCCCCAGCCCTGAGCCGGGCTTCAACCGCTCAGCGCCGCAGCCACTCGGTGCGGCCATCCGGCCGGTCGATCAGCTCGATGCCATGGGCGCGGAGCTGGTCGCGGATGGCGTCGGCGTTGGCGAACTCCCGCCGGGAGCGGGCCGTCAGCCGCCGCG
>CAYGQY010000228.1:0-2603 GCA_964352195.1 uncultured bacterium | reverse complement strand
GTGCGGCGATCTCGGCCTCGGTGGGGGCGCCGTCGGTGCGCTCGGCGGCCGTGGAAACGGCCGGCCCGCCCCGCTCCGCCTCCAGGCCGAGCACTCCGGCCAGCTGCCGCAGCAGCCGCCAGCGGGGCTCCAGGTCCAGGTCGTCGGCCTCCGGGGTTCCCCCGCGGGCCAGGCGGTTGGCCAGGGCCCGCAGCGGCCGGGCCAGCTCGAACAGCTCGGCCAGGGCGGCGGCGGTGTTGAGATCGTCGTCCAGGGCGGCGATGAACCGCTCCCGGATCGCGGTGAGCGCCGGGAGGGCCGCCGCCGGGGCCTCCAGGCTCCAGCCCGGCATGGAGCCGATGGAGCCGAGCCCCACGGCCAGGGCGGCGTTCAGGCCCCTCCAGCCGGTGGCGGCCGCCTCGAGCGCTTCGGCGGTGAAGTCGAGCGGCTTGCGGTAATGGGCCTGCAGCACGAAGAACCGCAGGGTCATCGCCGAGACACCGCTGGCCAGCAGGCTGCGGATCGTGGTGAAGTTGCCGAGCGATTTCGACATCTTCTCGCCCCCGACATTGACCATGCCGTTGTGCAGCCAGGTGCCGGCCAGCGGTTGACCGCTGGCCGTTTCGGACTGGGCGATTTCATTCTCATGGTGGGGGAAAATCAGATCGGCCCCGCCGAGGTGGATGTCGATTGTGTCGCCCAGTTCCTGGCGCACCATCGCCGAGCACTCGATGTGCCAACCGGGCCGCCCCGGACCCCAGGGGGAGGGGAAGCTGGGTTCCCCCGGCCGGGCCCCCTTCCAGAGGGCGAAATCGAACGGGTGCCGCTTGCGCGCTTCCTCGGAGTGCTCGAGCCGACCACTGGCGCCCTCCTGCTGGTCCGCCAGGACGCGGCCGCTGAGTTTGCCGTAATCGCTCTTGCTGAGCACCGAGAAATAGACATCCCCATCGGCGGAATAGGCGGCGCCGCGGGCCTCGAGTTCGCCGATCATCGCCCGGATCCCCTCCAGACAGCGGGTGGCCCGGGGCATCCGGTCCGGGGGGAGGATGTGCAGTGCGGCCATGTCGGCCTCAAAGGCGGCGATGTTGCGTTCGCTCACCTCCTCCATGCTGGTGCCGTCTTCGGCGGCCCGCTTCAGGATCTTGTCGTCGATGTCGGTGACGTTCTGCACGAAGGTGACCCGCAGGCCCCGCCACTGCAGGTAACGGCGCAGCACGTCCCAGACGATGTAGCTGCGGGCGTGGCCCAGATGACAGAGGTCATAGACCGTGACGCCGCAGCAGTAGATCGACACCTGACCGGGAACCAGCGGCTGGAAGGCCTCGACACGACCGGTGAGAGTGTTGGTGAGCCGCAGGGTCAAGGCAGGGGATCGGGGGCTCGTCGCACGGTAATGGGTGAGCCGGTACCGTCCCCCCACCCTCGGCCCGGCCGGCCGGGCCGCTTTAGTCTGCCGGCCACGGTCCGGGCCCGTCCTGCGCCGTCCGCAGACCCCGATCCTTTCCCTCCCCGCCCCGATGCCGAAAACTGCCCTGATCACGGGAATCACCGGACAGGACGGCTCCTACCTGGCGGAGCTGCTGCTCGAGAAGGGCTATGCCGTGCACGGGCTCAAACGACGGGCGAGCAGCTTCAACACGGCCCGCATCGATCATCTCTACCAGGATCCCCATGAGCGTGATGCCTGGGGGGAATCCCCGGCACTGGTGCTCCACTACGGCGACCTGACTGACAGCACCAATCTGATCCGGATCGTGCAGCAGGTGCAGCCCGATGAGATCTATAACCTGGGCGCCCAGAGCCATGTGGCGGTGAGCTTCGAGAGCCCGGAGTACACCGCCAATGGGGATGCCCTCGGCACGCTCCGGATCCTCGAGGCGGTGCGGATCCTGGGGCTGAGTGAGAAGACGCGGATCTATCAGGCGAGCACCAGCGAGTTGTACGGCCTGGTGCAGCAGACGCCGCAGACTGAAACAACCCCCTTCTACCCGAGAAGCCCCTATGGCGTCGCCAAGCTGTATGCCTACTGGATCACGGTGAATTATCGGGAGGCCTATGGAATGTATGCCTGTAATGGCATCCTGTTCAACCATGAAAGCCCGCGGCGGGGAGAAACATTCGTGACCCGCAAGATCACCCGTGGTCTGGCCCGGATTGATGCGGGCCTTGAGGATTGTCTTTACATGGGTCACCTTGACGCCCGGCGGGACTGGGGCCATGCCCGGGATTACGTGGAGATGCAGTGGCGCATGCTGCAGCAGGACACCCCGGAGGACTATGTGATCGCCACGGGGCGCCAGGAGAGCGTGCGGCGCTTCATTGAGCTCGCCGCGATCGAGCTGGGCTGGGGCGGGATCGACTGGAGTGGCGAGGGCGTGGAGGAGGTGGGCCGGCGGGGCGGCAGCGAGGAGATCGTGGTGCGCATCGATCCCCGCTATTTCAGGCCGGCGGAAGTGGAGTCGTTGCTGGGGGATCCGAGCCGGGCCCGCACCCGGCTGGGCTGGACACCCACCACCACGCTCGAGCAGCTCGTGGCGGAGATGGTGGCCTCCGATCGGGAGGAGGCCAAGAAGGAGGCCTATCTCCGCCTCAAGGGGTTTCCGGTGGTGGGCGCGATGGAGAAC
>CAYGQY010000227.1:0-3893 GCA_964352195.1 uncultured bacterium | reverse complement strand
GCTCGGCGGCCTCCCGCAGGATCGCCTGCCGGCGGTCGACCTTCCCCTCCCCCCGCAGGACCCCGCGCTCGGCGGTCAGGGGCTGGAGCCGGTCCACCCCCAGTTCGCAGGCCATGCGGATCAGGGTGTCGGCATCCCGGCGGGGTAGGGCCACGGCCAGTTCGAGGGCCGGAACGGGGGGGGGCTGGCGCTCCAGCGGTGCCTCCAGCGGCTGCTCCAGCCTGGCCCGGCCCCCGTCGAGCAGGGCGGCACTCCAGAGCCGGCCCGCCCCATCGAGGACGGCGAAGCGATCACCGCAGCCAAGGCGCAGCACCCGGCCCAGATAGCGCCGCTCCTCGCTCTGCAGGGTCAGCAGCGGCGGGTCCCCGGGCGCCGCGGCGGCCAGGCGGGCGGGATCGATCAGCAGGCGGCGCAGTTCGCGGCTCACGGCCGGCCTCAGGGGCCGCCGGAGGGGAAGGCGGCGTCGGGATTCTCCTCCACCGGCCAGTCGTCGTTGACGCCGCCGACCAGCACCGCCTCGATCTCGACCACGTCGTTGTCGAGCTGGCGCAGGACGTTGAGGAGCACATCCAGGGCCACCCCGTCGCTGGTGCCCAGGTCGACCCAGCAGCGCCCCCACTCCTGGCGGTACTCCGGCTGGCCCATGTTGTGCATGAGCGCGGGCAGGGCCCGCTCGGCCGCCTCCAGGTCGTAGGTCATGCCGCTCAGGTCAATCCCCTCCTCGTGCACCTGAAGGTTCTCAGCATTGAAGCCGCCGAGCTTGCCGAGCACGAACCAGCTGTCGAAGACGGTGTCGACATAGCCGCGCTCTCCCGGACCGGGTGGCGCGGCGAAGCGCAGCCAGATCCAGCAATTGAACGGGTCCATCTCACGAAAGCGAATCTCCATCCGTCCGGCTGCCTCGGTGATCGGCCCTGGAGCCTGCCACTCCATCAAACACGCCTGCGGCAAGCTGGGTCGAGTCCAGCCGCCCCATGCTCGAGCTCCGCTCCGTCCGCTACCACCCGGCCACCAGCGCCGCGGCGGTGCTGGACGACGTGAACCTGCGTCTGGCCGTGGGCAGGCCGGCTTTGGTGGCGGGCCGCAGCGGCTGTGGCAAGACCACCCTGCTGGAGGTGATCTGCGGCCTGGCCGACCCGAGCGGCGGCACGATCCTCTGGGACGGCGAGCCGGTGCGGTCCCGCCAGCGGCGCTGGCTCTGCGGTCTGGTCTTCCAGTTCCCCGAGCGCCACTTCCTCGGACTGAGCGTGGGGGAGGAGCTGAAGCTCGGCCAGCGGCGCCTGCCGACGGAGCGGGCCGAGGCGGTGCTGCGCCAGGTGGGACTGGCGGATGTGTCGGCCCAGCAGGCCCCGGAGCGGCTCAGCGGCGGGCAGCAGCGGCGGCTGGCCCTGGCGGTGCAGCTGCTGCGGGATCCGCGGGTGCTGCTGCTGGATGAGCCCACCGCCGGCCTCGACTGGTCGGTGCGGCAGGAGGTGCTGGAGCTGATCGGCCAGCTCAGCCGCGACCGGGCCCTGCTGGTGGTGACCCACGAACCGGAGCTGTTCCGCGGCGTGATCGATGGCGGCTGGCGTCTGAGCGCTGGGGGTCTGACGCCCTGGCCGGAGCTCCGGCCGGAACTCCGGCCCACGCTCCCTACGATGCCCTGAGTCGGCGGGGAAGCGATGCCCGATCAGTTGCTGCGGGCCACCGCGGCCCAGGGGGGAATTCGCCTGGTGGCGGCGCTCACCACCGTCACCACCCGCTACGCCCGGCGGCGCCACCAGCTCTCGTACCTCAGCACCGCCCTGCTGGGCCGGGCGATGACGGCCGGCCTGCTGCTGGCCAGTTCGATGAAGGTGGCCCATGGCCGCGTCAACCTGCGCATCCAGTCGGACGGGCCCCTGCGGGGCCTGATGGTGGATGCGGGGCGGGACGGCAGTGTGCGGGGCTACGTGGGCCATCCCGGACTGGAGCTCGACCTGGTGGCGGACTCCGACGGCACACCCCACTTCGATTTCCGCACCGCCACCGGCACCGGCTATCTGCACGTCGTGCGCGACAAGGGCTCCGGTGAGCCGTACAGCAGCACCGTCGAACTGGTGAGCGGTGGCATCGGCGAGGACGTGGCCTCCTACCTGCTCCACTCCGAGCAGACCCCTTCGGCGGTGTTCGTGGGGGAGCGGATCGACAGCACCGGTGTCCGCTGCGCGGGCGGGGTGCTGGTGCAGGTGCTGCCCAAGGCGGCCCAGGAGCCCGCCCTGGTGGCCCTGCTGGAGGAGCGTTGCCGGGAGATCAGCGGCTTCAGCAGCCGGCTGGCGGCCTGTCAGGACAATCTCAAGCTGCTGCTCGAGGACATCTTCCCCGACCTCGATCCCCAGCCCCTGGAGGACGCCGAGGCCCGCCAGGAGGTGACCTTCCACTGCCCCTGCACCCGGCGCCGCAGCGTCAACGCCCTGCGCCTGCTGGGCCGGGACGAACTGAACGCGATCCTGAACGAGGACGGGCGCGCCGAGCTGACCTGCCACTTCTGCAACGAGGTGTACAGCGTGGAGGCGGCGGAGCTCAGCGAGCTGATCGCCGAGCTGGCGGTGGCCTGAGCAGCGGGCCGGAGCGGGCACAAGCGATCTCCGGGCGGCGGTTCGCCGGGCTCAGACGATCAGCAGGGCTCCCAACAGCAGCAGCAGCAGGGCGGGCAGGCTCTGGAGCTGCGGCGGGGCCAAGGGCAGCCCCAGGGGTAGGGACGGATCCAGCAGACCCACCAGCAGGCCGCCGATCAGCAGGCCGACGCTGAGCAGGGCGAAGCTCCAGCCGATGGCGGCCAGGAACCGGCCGCGGCGCCGCTGCAGGTTGATCACCGTGACCCCGGTGGCCACCGCCAGCAGCAGCTCAGCGGAGGCGGTGGGTGCCCCCAGCAGGAGGAGCAGCAGCAGGCCGTCGGCCACCAGGGGGAACCAGCGCTCCCGGCCATCGGCCAGCTCGAGGGCCGGCATGGACAGGCTGGGGGCCTGGAGCTTGCCGCCCGGCAGCTGGGGCAACGACGGCAGGGCCGGCAGGGCCGGCTGCGCCGGGGGGCGGGCCGCCGCCGCCGGCTTGGCTTCCTCCCGCTTGGAGGCACTCACGGCGGCGCTGCTGACGCGGCCCTGCTGGCGCTCCTTCAGACGCTCCATCAGGACGGCGTCATAGGCGGCCTCGATCCGGGAGCGGGCCTGGGGATCATCGCCAACGGCCTCCAGCCGCTCGTTGCGGGCCGCCTGAACCTCATCGAAGCTGGCATCGGGGGTGATGCCGAGCCGGTCGTAGGGGCCGGACGGGCCGGCACTGGGCGATGGGTCGGGTCGTTCGGTCATGGCCTCCGGAACCAGGGGGCATCCTGGAGCGAGCGTATCGAGGCGCGGACCGAGCGGAGGTTCGAGGCGGGAGATTCGAGAAACGGATCAGAACAGCGGTTCGCTGTGGCGATAGCCGGCCTCCTGCTGGAGCTGCCGGCGGCGGGCCTCGGCCTCCTCGGCCGCCAGCCAGTGACGGCTCTTCAGCAGGGGCATCTGGGGGGGCAGGTGACTGCCTTCCCGCACCTCGACGGTCTCCTGACTGGGGAGAAAGCGGACGTAGTCGGATCCACCGTCATGACGGGGACGTACCAGCCAGAAGGGTTCAGGCATGGCTTGTGACCTTTCGTTGCAATCCAGTCTGGCGGCGGCGGCGGCGGGACGCGAGGGGGGGATCCGCCCGCCCCGCCGGGCTCAGAGGGCGATCGGCTCCACCCCGCTCACCACCGGTGCCACGGCGCTCAGCTCCAGCTCGGGATGGTCCTCGCCCAGCTGACGCAGGTTCCACGCGTTGCGGAACAGCAGCACCGGTCGGTCCCAGGCATCGCGCACGGTGCGGCAGTTGAAGATCCGCCCCACCCTCTCGAG
>CAYGQY010000226.1:0-3917 GCA_964352195.1 uncultured bacterium | reverse complement strand
GGGCCACGATGAAGCCCCAGTAGAGCAGCTGGCCGAGGGGTTCGGTGTTGATGAAATTGTGCAGCACGGTCTGGACCTGATAGGTGATGCGCCCATCGGTGAACACATTGGGCTGCACCAGCGGTGGGTGGATCAGAACCGGCAGGAAAAAGCCGATTCCCAGCACACTGGCGATGATCCAGACCCAGCGCAATCGCTTCGAGCGGGCGGGTGGTTCGTTGGCCGCGCTGATCGCATAGGCCGACCAGGGGACCCAGATCATCCAGAAGCAGTAGGCGAAGAACAGGAACCCCACCGATGCGGCGGTGGTGAGGGGTTCCAGGCGGCCGCTGTCGAGGCCGGTCCAGACCAGCCCTTCGACGAATTGCTGCAGCCCGAAGAAGAGGGGGATGGCCGCTAGGGGCCCATAGCCCCGCCGGGGAATGGAGCGGGCGATCTGGATGCTGTAGAGCCCCATCGGCATCAGTACGGCGGCGGCCGTGAAACTGGCCGAGGCGGAGAAACACATGGGGAATCAGCGGATCGACCATTCTCAGAAGAATCAGCGCAAAAGCCAGCCCCTTGCTTCACAAACTGCCAAAGGCTTCTCAGAGGCTGGCCGCGGCGGCTCAAGCCGGTCAGGATCTCCCTCCAGTCTGAAGGGGAGATCAGTCCGCCTGGCCCGGCTCTGCATAGGCATCAGGGTTGAATCTTTGCATCAGCATGCCGGAGTCATCCCGACGGCTGAATCCATACCTCGCATAGAGGGATTCGGCATCCTTGGTGGCCAGAATCCAGCGACGGAAGCCCTGCAGGTCCGGGTGGGCGAACACACAGTCGATCAGCCATGTGCCCAGACCCTGACCCTGCTGCTCCGGCAGCACGAAGACATCCGTGAGATAGCCGAAGGTCGAGCGATCGCTGATCACCCGTGCGAAGCCGATCTGATCCGTTTCCTTGAGCAGGCTGAACGTTAATGAATGGTGCAGGGATGTCTGGATCTTGCTGCGTTCCATGCCACTGCCCCAGTAGGACTGAACAAGAAAATCCACGACAAGATCCAGGTTGATCCGGGCGGGATCGCAGGAAATGGTGAACGCGCCTTTCTGCCACTCCATGCAACACAGTCCAATCCGTTCTTGCCATCCAAGCATCATGATGCGACCCGGTGGGATCAGTGCCCCGCCCCCACGGCTCCGCCGCGTCCGCCGGCCTCCGGGGCCGCTCCGATGCGGGAGAACAGATCGGCGCTCTCGGGATTGAGATTCAGCACCTCCACCACGCTGCCCCCGAGCCGCAGACGGCGGATCACCTGATCAAGCACTGTCACGCCGCTCTGATCCCAGAGATGGGCCTCGGCCATGTCGATCGTGACCCGAGCCGGATGCTCATGCAGTTCGAATCCCTGGCGGAAATAGATCGCACTCACGAAGAACAGCTGTCCCCGGACGATGTAGATCCGGTGGCCGGGGTTCTCCTGATAGCTGTCGACGGCGATCACCTTGGCCACCTTGCGGCTGAACAGCAGGGCGGCCAGGGCCACGCCGGTGAGCAGGCCGATCGCCAGGTTGTGGGTGGTCACCGTGAGCACCACGGTGGTGAGCATGACGGCGCTGTCGCTTCGGGGCGCCACCCGCAGATCGGTGATCGAGCGGAGGTTGGCCGTGTTAAGGGCGATCATCACCATCACCCCCACCAGGGTCGCCATCGGGATGCGGTTCACCCATTCCCCGGCCAGCAGGATCATCGCCAGCAGGCTGACGCCCGAGACCAGCGTGGAGAGCCGGGCCCGTGCGCCGTTGTTGATGTTCATCACCGACTGCCCCACCAGGGCGCAGCCGGCCATGCCGCCGAACAGGGCGCTGACGATGTTGCCGATGCCCTGACCCCGCGCCTCGCGGTTCTTGTGGGTCGTGCTGTCGGTCAGGTCATCGAGGATGTCCTGGGTGAGGAATGTTTCCATCAGACCCACCAGGGAGATCGCCAGCGCCGTCGGCAGGATCAGCCCGAGGGTGGCGAGATCGAACGGCACCTGTGGCAGGGCGAACCCGGGAAGCCCGACGGGCAGGGTGCCCAGGCTCGAGACGGTGGGGAGATCGAGCCCGAGGGCGATCGAGAGGCCCGTGGTGGCCAGGATGGCTACCAGGGCCGAAGGCACCGCCCGGGTGAGACGGGGCAGGGCATAGATGATCGCCAGGGTCAGGGCCATCAGCCCCCACACCGCCGGCAGCTGACCGGCCGTGACCACCACCGTCTCCGGATGGAACACATCCAGCCCCAGCTGGGGGAGCTGGGCCAGCAGGATCAGGATCGCCAGGCCGTTGACGAAGCCGGCCATCACCGGCTGGGGCACGAAGCGCATCTGGTGAGCCAGCCTCAGGTATCCCCAGGCGATCTGCAGCACACCGGTGAGCAGGCCGGCCGCCAGCAGGAACTGCAGCCCCAGGCCCGGACCCTGCAGGTCCCCCTGCTGGACCAGCCCCGTCATCAGCAGGGCGGTGGAGCCGGTGGCCGAGGTGATCATGGCGGTGCGTCCCCCCACCACGGCCAGGGTCACGGCCAGGCAGAAGGCGCCGAACAGACCCACCTGCGGGGCCACCCCAGCGATGCCGGAGAAGGCGATCGCCTCCGGGATCATCGCGAAGGCCACCACCAGCCCCGAGAGAATCTCCCGGTGGGGACGGCCCCACCAGTTCGTCGGCCCTGGATCGCGTCGTGGCGGCGGGCGTCGCGTCGAATCGATCAACGTCTGCGTCATCTGGAACGGTGCTGGGGAGCCAGGCTCGGGGCACCGGGGCAGCCCCGGTGGTCTTGCTCGGATGCGGGGAGCCTGGGCTCCACCCGCTCATCTGCATGACCTACGGGGGAAGGGGACGCATGAAGTGACCGTACCATCCGTCCAGGACTCCGGTAGTGACCACTACCTGTAGTGGTCTGGCATCTTCCCCCTCCGTCGCTAGCGTGGGTTTGGCCGTGATGTCTCCATGACCCAGCTTCACGATCTGCGCCTGAGGTTGCTGGTCCAGCAGGAGAGTGAGCGCATCGCCCGCAGCCAGCCCGACGACATCGATCTCTCGGTGGTGCAGGCCCGCTGCCTCTGCTGGCTGGCCCTGCTGGCGGAAGCCCACGAAGACCAGTCGGGCGAGGCGGAACGCCGGGGCGATGTGGAGCAGGCGATGGGCTGGTTCGCCGATTCGATGCGGCTCCGTGACGTGATCCAGCTGGTCAGTTCGATCGAGATCCCCCTTCCCGCTCTCCAGGGGGACGGCGGAGAGGATCCTCTCCCCGGCGGCACTTCACATCCAATGCCATGATGGGCGCAGAGGAACCAAGGGAGCGCGGTGCCCGAAGAGCCCTGCCAATGCCCTGATTGTCAACGGTTCTATCGGGAACACGACCGATTGATCCGCGAAAATCCCACCCTGCGTCAGCAGCAGGAACTCAACTGGGCGGCCCTTCAGTCGTTCCGCACTCTGGCGGGCCGTGTGCTGGAAGAGCTGCAGAAGGCCCACGGGGATGCCGAGACGGAACCCTCTGCCGCGGAGCCCGCCGCTGCGGCCCAGCCCGGCGGCGGATCCAGCACTGATCCGGAGAATGAGCCGCTCCAGCAGGCGATCGGGGACCTCGAGAACATCAACGCCCATCTGTTTTCGATCGAGGCCCTGATGGAGCGCATCTTCGATGTCCGGGTGCCCGAGGAGGTGGAGCGCAGCTTCCGGGAGTTGGCCGGTGAACTGGCCCCCGATCCGCTCAACGCCGATCGGCTGCGTCTCAACCGCCTGCTCCATCAGACGCCCGACCTGCCCGACCACCGGAGCTAGGACCCTCCAGGCCCTCCCCCAGCGAGCGCCCGCCGGCAGAGTCTGGCGATCATCCCCTCCTCATCGGCTGGGATGCGCAGGCAGGTGAAGGGCTTCAGCCAGCCGAGCGCTTCGATC
>CAYGQY010000225.1:0-3930 GCA_964352195.1 uncultured bacterium | reverse complement strand
GGTTCTGCAGATCGGCTGCGATCCCAAGCACGACAGCACCTTCACCCTGACGCACCGGATGGTGCCCACCGTGATCGACATCCTCGAAACGGTGGACTTCCACACCGAGGAACTGCGCCCCGATGACTTCGTCTTCGAGGGCTACAACGGGGTGATGTGCGTCGAATCCGGTGGACCACCGGCGGGCACCGGCTGCGGTGGCTACGTCACCGGTCAGACCGTGAAGCTGCTCAAGGAGCACCATCTGCTCGAAGACACTGACGTGGTGATCTTCGATGTGCTGGGAGATGTGGTCTGCGGAGGCTTTGCCGCCCCACTCCAGCATGCCCACTATTGCCTGATCGTGACCGCGAACGATTTCGACTCGATCTTCGCGATGAATCGGATCATGCAGGCGATCAACGCCAAGGCCAAGAACTACAAGGTGCGTCTTGGCGGTGTGATCGCCAACCGCTCAGAGGAGACCGACCAGATCGATCGCTTCAACGAGCGCACGGGTCTCCGCACCATGGCCCACTTCAAGACCGTGGATGCCATCCGCCGCTCACGCCTGAAGAAATGCACCATCTTCGAGATGGAGGAGGACACCCCCGAGGTGCTCGCCGTTCAGCAGGAGTACCTGAATCTGGCCCGACGCATGCTCGAGGATGTGGAGCCCCTGGAGGCCGAACCCCTCAAGGATCGGGAGATCTTCGACCTGCTCGGGTTCGATTGATCGCTGTGGTTGGGGTCGCTCCTCTGGAGCCACGCTGCCTGCGGCCTCAGATCTCGGCGGTGGCCCGCTCCACCAGTCGGCGGGCCACCGCCTGCACGCCGGTGTGGGCGTAGGTGTCGGTGAAAGCATCCAGGAAGCTGGCGAACTGATCGAGGCGTCCCTGCCAGGGCCCCATGGTGCCCTCCACCGCCTGCACAGCCTTCCGGGTGCTGAGGCCCAGTTCCGAGGCGAACCCTCCGGCCCAGTCGAGCCACTGCTCCACCCCCCGGCGCAGGAAGCTGAGGTGGGCCTGGTCCCCACGTCCCGGGATCAGGCCCGCCATCTTCCGGTAGGCGGGCAACCGGTGGAGATCCCGCTGACTGGCCGAGCCCAGCAGGCCGTCCAGCGTCTGAAGGGCCTGGTCGCCCAGGGGGAGCAGCGCGTCGAAACAGATCAGCGCCGCCATCCGCACCCGGGCCTCGCCGGCGTAGTCCCCCAGGGCGGAGCCGAATGCGGCGAGGCTGTCGCCGGGCAGGCCGTTCACCTGGGTGAAGGCCAGCAGTTCGGCCCCCACCTTCAGACTCAGATCCACCGCCTGGAGCTTCCGGGCAGGAGGGGTGAGTCTGGCGATCCGCTGCAGCAGGGGCAGCCCCGCACCGAGGCTGCCCAGCAGCCGCAGGCCTCCGGTGGCGTGCTGGGAGCGGTTCACGGCGTCGTAGAGGCTGAGGGCACGGCCGTAGCCTTCCTGGCGCGCGGCGCTGAGCGTCTCGGCCCGGCCCCGCACCTGGCTGATCAGCACCGGGTCGTCGCTGCCCAGCACCTCCCGGATCAGGGTGTCGGCGCTGGTGATGTTGCTCCAGCCCCCCGGCACCAGGGTGGCGATCCCCTGCAGGGCCAGCACGGTGAGTCCCCGTCGCGGCAGCCGTTCCAGCCGTTCCAGCACGCTGCGGCTCATGCGGAGGGGGCGACGTCCGGCCGCAGGGCCGCCAGCCCCTCCAGATCAAAGGCGGCCAGCAGGTCATGACGGCGGCCGGGGTCCATCGGCTCGCCCTGGCCGATCACCTTCAACTGGAAGCGTTGAGCCACCAGGAGGGCGCTGGCCTGGTCGCCCTGGTCCACCACCGGCCAGCCCCCGATCCGCTCCTGGCTGGCATCGAATTTGCCGAGGGCCTCCGGGGCCCTGCTGGTGTCGGAGATGGCGAGCAGGGCCAGCACCCGGCCGTCCCGCTTGAGCTTCGCCTCGCTGAAGCCCCGCTTCTCCTGGGTGAAGATCACTTCCTCGCCCGGACCGGCAGCTGGAAAGAGGCGGTTGAAGGCCGTGCCGTTGACCGCTTCCTGCCGGGCCGGATCGGCCCCGGTGCCCCCGGGCAGCCAGTCGGCGAAGGGCAGCAGCACCACACCCGCCAGCAGCACCGCCCCCGCCAGCAGCACCGCCAGACTCCATCGGATCGTCGCTTTCATGGATCGGCTCAGCTCAGCCCGACCAGGTGCATCGAAAGGTCCCAGGTTCGGGCGGCCGTGGCCGGATCGCTGGCTTTCTCCGAGAGCTCCTGCACGAACTGCTTCCCCCCCTGCTTCTGGCGGTTGCCCCAGCTCCAGTGGGCCCCCGACTGGGCGAAGCCGGGGTCGGCCACCACATCGGCCACCCGCTCACCGGCCAGCTCCTGGGTCACGTAGCCGCCGGTGATCGCTTTCTGGAACCAGGGGAAGATCGTCTGGAACGCCTTTGGGGTGTGCCGGAAGAGCGGGGTGTCGGCAACGCAACCGGGGTAGAGCGAGGTGAACACGATGCCGCTGCTGGCGTGCAGACGCCGGTGCAGTTCCTGGGTCGTGATCATGTTGCAGAGCTTGCTGTCCTTGTAGGCCTTGCCGGGTTTGAATCGCTTCCCGTCGGCCATTGCGATCGGGGCCTGGAAGCCTGCGGCGAGCCCGCTCAGATCCCCCAGATCGGCTGGGGCGGGAATCGGGATCTTGCCGCCGAGTTCCTTCGAGTTGGCTGTCACCGTGCCCAGAATCACCAACCGGCGGGAGGCATGGGTCGAGCGCTGCAGGTCGTTGAGCAGCAGCTGAATCAGCAGGAAATGGCCCAGGTGGTTGGTGGCCATCGACAGTTCGTAGCCCTGGGGCGATCGCTCCGGCTGCTTCAGACGGGGCTTGTAGACCGCGGCATTGCAGACGAGTGCATCAAGGGGGCGCCCGGTGGCGTGAAAGGCCACCACCAGTTGCCGCACGCTGTCAAGATCGCCCAGATCCACCTGCAGATGCGTCATCGAGGCCTCCGGAATGGCCAGGGACGCCGCCGCTGCGCGGGCCTTGGCCAGGTCACGGCAGGCCAGCACGACGTGCCAGCCCCGGGCAGTGAGGGCCTTGGCGGCATAGAGACCCACCCCCGAGGATGCACCGGTGATCATCACGGTGCCGGCCGAAGCGGCGGATCCTGACGGGACCGGGTTTGAGCCGGCTGCGTCGGCCGGAACTGCGGAGGGATCGGACGCCATCGGCGCAGGTCGGTTCAAGGCGTTTCAACCTAGGGATGACCCGCCGGATCCATGCCCGGGATCAGCCGAAGATTCAACACACGGACACGAACAAGAGGGGTCCGGCCGGGGCCTTCAGTCCTGCGGCGCCGACGGGCTGGCGGTCGCACTGACCAGGTTGGGACGGGGGGTCTTCACCGGATCGTTCCAGACGATCCGCAGCCGATTGGGAGCGATCCATTGATCCTGTTCCCGGATCAGCCGCCGTTCTCCGTCAGTGGTGAACAGTTGGTCGAACCGCTCCTGGGCCTTGCGAAGTTTCGCCTGTTCAATATCGAGAATGGCACTGAGTTCCCCATGGCGATCCAGGCGCTGCTGGTAGGCCCCGGCCAAGTGCATGAGGCTGAGGCCGGCGAGAATCGAAAGCCCGAGTTTGACACTCAGGCCAATCACACTGCAGAGCAACTCCTGCCGTTCGCTTGAGGGGATGAGCCCTGGGGCCGGGTTGATTCGCTCCGCCCCGCTGGCGGAGGTCCGCCGACTCTGGCGCTGGCGCCCTGGGGAGGCGGAGCGCCGCTCGTCCGGCGGGAACGGACAGACCTGCTGGGCGACGGCCAAGGGGAGCACGGGGGGAATGGCCTGCTTTTAGCAGCTTCCGGCCATGCTGCCAAGGGCTCCCCCGGGGTTCAGGCCCGGTAGAGACTGACGCAGCGGCGGAATCCAGCGCCAGTGCGGCGGATAAAGGGGGGCCCTGGGGGA
>CAYGQY010000224.1:0-3931 GCA_964352195.1 uncultured bacterium | reverse complement strand
AACAGTACTTAGGCGGGTCCGCTATCAACACCTGGTGCGTCTCAGCGGGCTGCATAACACCCCTGACATCTTGCCAGGATGACCCAAGATCCCCCTGCTGGCAATGGATCACAGGAGGAGCGCAGGACAAACTGGAAGCTTAGACGGACCCGTTACCCAAGTGTTCATGAGGCTACAGAGCCCTGCTCCCTGAAGCGAGCACTCCGTCCTCCACGAACCTGCCCAGGGGTGGCTGAGACCATTCAGGTCCCCTCACGAGGACTTCGACATCCAAGAACCTTTCACCATCGAATTCTCCGATCAGCACGAATCGAATCAGCGGTGGGCTTGAGGATGATCCACTGCAACCTGGCGGGATGGGCGGTCGCTACTCACTGACGACAAGGATCGACCAGCTCCTCCCCCGCCTCAAGGAACTGCTCCCAGAAGGCTTGGTGGAGGCCCACCAGGCCCGTCTGCAGGCCCGCCCCGGAGAGCCCCTGCTGATTCAGCGGGCGGATCAGGGGCAGCTGGAGATCTCATCAGATCGTTGGGGACTCGTTCCTTCCTGGCTCAAGGACACCACCAGCCACTCCAGGCCTATCAATGCCCGCAGTGAAACCGTGGCCAGCAAACCCTTCTTCCGGGGGGCATGGCGACATCGTCGCAGCCTCATCCCAGTCGATGGCTTCGACGAATGGCGGCCGCTTGCGGCCCAGGCCCCTCAGAAGACATCTGCCCGCAACCAGCCCTAGTGGATCCGCAGGCGGGACCATGGTCTGTTCTGGCTGGGTGGACTCTGGGACCGCTGGTTCGCTCCTGACGGCAGCACCCTCGACACCTGCTGCAACCTGAGCACAGCCCCTAACGCCCTGCTCCGACCGATCCATAACCAGGGCGATGGTGATCCCAGACGGGCTGGAGGACACCTGGCTGCTCGCCACCGGAGCTCATCAACTCCGTGCTCTGGAACTCCTGCTGGCGCCATGGGAGCCTGCGGGATGGGAAGCGGGACCGGTGGACTTGGGCTGACCGCTTAGCAAGGGTCACCCGGGGGGTCCTCCAAGCGCCATCATGCCTGGCTTGGCTGGTACAAGAATATGTTGATCAATGTACGGTCCTGCTCAGGATTCATCTGACCTCTCAGGGAAGCTGGGCTGATGCCTGGAGCGGTGCAAGTCAAATACAAGCGCGTGCCACCGGAATCCAGTGCACATACCAAGACCATTTGACTCAAAATCGCTCCAAGACATTCTCTGTACGCCCCGGAGAATCCTCAGCAATCTCACATGATCTCGGTCTACCCACTCTGTTTCTTGAAGGATCCTCTGTATCCCATCACCCCCATCGGCAACGATCAGTCCGTAGTCCTCCGTAGCAAACACATCATAACTTTCCATTAAGGGCAACATCCAATCCGTCAACTCCAACGGGTTGTCGCGCATATCTCTTGCTTTCCACAGTATTTCTCTGACTGTTGAACTACCATAGTCGACCTTGAGCTCGGGGCATAGCATCGCAGGCCTGATACCTAGAAGATCATCAAGGAAGTTAAAGGCTTCATGCTTACACCTGCGGAATTTATGGCTGTTCCCCCTGCCCTTTCCTCCCAACTCCGTAATGAATATCTCGCCACAGTCCTTCAGAGGAAGGGGGCAAGGACATGTGACAACCTTGCCAGGTTTACTCGTCGCGTCTCGAATGGACTGCTTTAACGCTTCTTTGGAACAATCAAAATACATTGCAAGCTCTTCAGTGCTGACCTCTGCTCCTCTTTCTTCAAAATATTTGTCATAGTCAACTGGATTACTCAAGTCATTTGACACGTCGAACCAGTATGGCGGGAACTCCCACAACAAGTTGATAGGCTGCACCTCGTGTACAAAGGCATCTTCGCTAGCTATATGCTCGACAAGCCTCTTGAGATTCTCCCTCTCGGTATCATCATTCATGATTCCAGGGTCATTCTGTGCTGCCCTAATCAGTTTTTTTACTCGTTCTTGAATGGTTAACACTGGTCTTTGTTTCTTGCGAGTGTCCTTCAGTTTGCTCATAGCTGCGTAGTCAAAACAGTGTGTTTTCCGAGGGTAGCTTTGGGACAGTCTTCAGTGAGACCATACCGTCCGGAGTCAACACCTTGTGCGGCCACACAGAAGCCAGCCCATGATCACCAGGGCTTCTTGCCTCAGCTGGAGCGGCGCTGTATCACGTGAGTGATCCGTTCCATCCGTTCCATCCGTTCCTGGCCGGAGACCTGGGATGTGCGGCCCAATTGGAGCTGAAACTTCTGTTCCGCCCCTGACCTGCCCAAACTCGGTTGGTCCCTGGGCCTTCGGCAGGTCCAGACCCGATAAGGACTGCCCCAAATGAGCGGCACGCAGGGACGACAGCTAGAGCTCAGCACAGAGATGGAGTCGGATCGGGACCGCTGCGCTTGATCTGATGCTCGCGGTTCACTTCAACAATTGTGCTGGGTCTTCAAAGTTGCTGGTGTGGTCTTGGTGCGCTGAAGCGCTGAAGATCATTCGCTCAGCCCTGTTCGCCCCCGAATCACGACAACAGCCCCTTAGGAAGGCCAGCGCCAGGCTGCCCGTTCGATCGGCGTCTGCCCCGGA
The DNA here is from genome assembly GCA_964352195.1 of uncultured bacterium. Lineage (GTDB taxonomy): Bacteria > Cyanobacteriota > Cyanobacteriia > PCC-6307 > Cyanobiaceae > CAYGQY01. The sequence goes on along the minus strand of CAYGQY010000224.1, from coordinate 1,337 downwards.
AGCTGAGTCGCCCCCAGCTCGCGCTCCAGCCAATGATGTCGGCAACCCTCCACCCCTTCCAGGGCTGTGATCAGGCTGGGTGCATGGGCCATCACCCACACCTGGGTCCGCTCAGCCGCTGTGGCGATCAACCGAGCCAGGGGTTCCAGCAGGTCGGGATGCAGGCTGCTTTCCGGTTCATTCAGCACCAACAGCGATGGCAGCCTCAGGCTGAACAGCGCCACTGCAAGAAGCAGGTAGCGCAACGTCCCATCGGAGAGTTCCGAGGCTTCCAGGGGCCGCAACAGTCCTGGCTGATGGAACTGCAGCCGGAACGTGGACATCGTGGTGTCCACACTCACATGGCAACCAGGGAAGGCGTCGGCGATGGCAGCCTGCAGACCCTCGCCGTCACCGCCCTCCAGAATCGTCTGCAGGGCTGCTGGGAGGTCGTGGCCATCATCGGCAAGGGCCTGGCAGCGAGTGGCAATGCCAGGCCGTCGGGCCGGAGCGTCAGCATCCGTTCGGAAGCCGTCGTAGAAGCGCCAGCTCAGGATCTCTTCCCGCAGGGCCAGCACCTCAGGATGCTCACGCGGATCGGCTCCACCGTTGAACAGTCCGTCAGCAAGTGCTTCGGGGCCGGCCGCAACTCGACGCTGTGCCAGCACAGCCCGTGGGTGGAAGGCACCGCCCGCCCAGATCCACTCGCCCTTGATCTGTGGATCGAGGGCGAAGGCCGTTCTCGCTTCTGCAGGGTGGCCCAGCTCAATCGCATAGGAGAACAGCTCCCCCGCGAAGCCCAGTCGCAGCCGCACAGGCTGGCTCCGTGCCCCCCCCTGGACCGGCACATCACCGCTGCGCATGGCGCGGCTGAGCTGCTCCGGTCCTGCCCAAAGGACTGCTGGGAGGCCACCCTCCCGAGCCAGGCCCGCCACCAGTTCGCCCCGAGCCGCGACCACGATCAGGCGCAGCGATCGGTAGAGGTTCGATTTGCCGCTGCCGTTGGCACCCGTCACCAAGGTGAGCGGGCCCAGTGGCACCACCAGCTGCCGCAGGGAGCGGTAGCCGCCCACAGCCAGGTGGGTGATCGTCATCGTCCTTGGCCGCCGCCGCCGGCCAACCCTATGGGTCTCGCACCGGCGGCGACCACGCTGAAGCGGGAGCCCCTCATCCCATCACGTCCATGCTCCCCCCGTTGAAGTCGCTACCAACTGTGCCGACTGCCCCGGCCTGTGCCGCCAGAGGTAGCTCTGAGCCGACGCCGACCCCCATGGCATATCGAAGGACACCCGGGCTTTCATCGCAGGCCGGGCCCTGGTCCATGGCGCGCAGCCTGACGTTGGGGATCACTGATCCTT
>CAYGQY010000223.1:0-3937 GCA_964352195.1 uncultured bacterium | reverse complement strand
TCAGGAGGCGGAATCGGCCCGGACCCCCAGAACGGCCGCCCGGCGGGCTCCGGTCACCGACGGCAGGGAGCCGGGGTGGCGGCGATGGTGCCACCAGGCCAGCAGGGCGAAACCCAGGGCTTCGCGCTCCTCCTCGCCGATGCCCAGCTCGCGCAGGGGCCTGACCTGGGTGCCTCGGCAGCGTCGGCGCAGCTGCTCCATCAACAGGCCGTTCCGGGCTCCGCCGCCCGCCACCACGAGCTCCAGGGGGCGGGTGGCCCCCCGCGAGAGGTCCGCGGCCACCACCGCGGCGCTGAACGCGGTGAGGGTGGCCAGCGCGTCCGCCGGCTCCAGGGAGCCGCCCCGGGCAGCGGCCTCCCGTCGCAGGTCGTCCAGCCGTCGCGTCAGATCCTCCTGGCCGAAATCCTCCCGGCCGGTGGATTTCGGCGGCTCCCGCAACAGGTAGGGCTCCCGCAGCCAGCCGGAGATCAGGGCCTCCCGCACGGTGCCTTGCCGCGCCCAGGCCCCATCGGCATCGAAGGCCAGCCGGCCGCCGCTGAAGTGGGTCACGGCCAGATCGATCAGGCTGTTGGCCGGTCCACAGTCCCAGCCGGAGACCCGGGCCCTCCGGTCTGGACCGGCCGCCGGGGGCAGCAGGGTCAGGTTGGCGATTCCGCCCAGGTTGAGCACCGCGCGCCAGCCCCCGATGGCCGGGAGCAGGGCCGCGTCGGCCGCCGGCACCAGAGGGGCTCCATGGCCTCCCAGGGCCAGATCACGGGCGCGCAGGTCGAACACCACCGGGCGCTCCAGCAGCGTGGCCAGCAGGGGCCCCTGCAGCAACTGCCAGCTCGCGCCCCGCCGCTGGGCGGTGGGCGGGCGGTGCCACACGGTCTGGCCATGGCAGCCCACGAGCCCGGCCCGGCCCGTCGGGTCGCAGCGCCGGGCACAGGCCGCCTGGGCTTCGGTGACCGCCTCGGCCAGCTCGAGCAACTCCGCGGTGGGCATGGGCCGCCCCTGCCCCGCCGCGATCAGCCTCTGTCGCAGGGCCTCGGGGTAGGGCAGGGAGCAGTGCTCCAGCACCTGCCAGCGGGGGCGCTGCAGGGGGGGGCGGAAGCTCACCAGAACGGCATCCACCCCATCGGCGCTGGTGCCGCTCATCAGACCCAGCACCAGGTCGGGCTGGCCCGGCCTCCTCACAGCTGGGGAAGCCCCTCCAGGGCCTGGACCGTGCCCATCACCACCAGCAGATCTCCCTGGCTGAGCACATGGGAGGCGGGCGGATTGACCGAGAGGTGGTTTTCGGGTCCGGCGGCCAGCACGCTGACCTCGTAGTTCTTGCGCAAATTGAGGTCCCGCAGGGACCGGCCGATGAACTCCTGGGGCACCTTGATCTCCTCGATGCTGTTGCGATCGTCGAGGCGAAGCCGCTCGAGCAGATTGGGGCGCATCAGCTGGCGGCCGAGCTGTTCCCCCTGCATGCGGGAGGGGAAGACCACCTTGTCGGCTCCGACCCGGCGCAGCATCTTCTCGTGCAGGTCGCTGGTGGCGCGGGCGATCACCTGGGTGACCCGGCTGCCCTCGCTGTCCTTGACGATCAAGGTGGCGGTGATGCTGGCTTCGATCGGTTCGCTGATGCCTACCACCACCGTGCCCAGATCCAGCACGCCGGCGGCCCGGAGCGCCTCCTCGTCGGTACAGTCAAGGGCCCTCGCCTCGATGGCCGGATCCACCTGACGCAGGGCGTCGATCGCCCGCTGGTCCCGGTCCACCGCCAGCACCTCCGCGCCGCAGCGCACCAGTTCCTTGCACACAGCGGTACCGAAACGTCCGACGCCGATCACCGCGAAGCTGTTGGGCGCGGCCGTGCCGGCTCCTTGCCAGCGCCACCAGTTCGTCATCGAGGCTCATCGGTTTGCGGCGCCATTCTGTGACGCCCGCCCACCCGGCGCCGTGGCGCCAGGTGGGGACAGGGTTCGCCTCGGCGGACCGATCAGCGGTTCGGCTGAGGGGTCATGCGCAGATAGGGCCTGATCTCGGTGACGCCCTTCGGGAACTTGGCGCGGGCGTCTTCGGTGGCGATCGAAGGAACCACCACGCAGTCCTCGCCGTCCTTCCAGTTCACCGGCGTGGCCACCTGGTGGTAATCGGTGAGCTGCAGGGAATCGATCACCCGCAGGATCTCGTCGAAGTTGCGGCCCGTGCTGGCCGGATAGGTGATCTGCAGACGCAGCTTCTTATTGGGATCGATGATGAAGACCGAGCGCACCGTCAGGTTGTTGAGGGCGTTCGGGTGAATCATCCCGTAAAGATCACTCACCGTCTTGTCAGAATCCGCCAGGATGGGATAATCCACCGTGGTGTGCTGGGTTTCGTTGATGTCGCCGATCCAGCCCCGGTGGCTGTCGGCATCATCCACGCTGAGGGCGATGGTCTTCACGTTGCGCTTGTCCCACTCGGGGCGCAGGCGGGCCACCTCGCCGAGTTCGGTGGTGCACACCGGGGTGTAGTCGGCCGGATGGGAGAACAGAACCACCCAGCTGTCGCTGGCGTAGTCGTAGAAGTTGATCGGACCCAGCTGGGAATCCTGGGTGAAATCGGGAACTGTGTCACCGAGCTGAAGGGTCATGGTGCAACCGTCAGGGAGAGGGAGAAGACTCGATCGTGGCATGGACAGGGCACTGGTCCAGCGGCCTGTCGCTGCTTCCCACGAGGTTAGGGAATCGCGGTCCCTGGATTCCGAAGGACCGCCCGAGGAGTCAGGGCAGCGCTGGCCTCTCCCAGGCCAGCGAGGGGGGCGGCAGCCGTGGCGAAGGGGCCCCACCACCGGGGCCGGATCCCTCACAGCGGAACCGGCCAGTCCTGGAGCACCTCCCGCAGCTTCTCCAGTCCGAGCCCTGCGGTCGCCGAGACGAACACGGCGTCGCCGGCCAGGCCGCGGGCCTGCTCCAGCGCGGAGGTGGGGCAGCGGTCGATCTGATTGGCCACCAGCCGGCGGGGGGCGTTGCTGCCGAGGGAGTCGAGGATGCCGTGCACCGTCTTGAGCTGCTGGCTCCAGGCTGGATCAGATAGATCCACCACCACTAGCAGGCCGTCGGCCTCCAGGGTCTCCTCCAGGGTGGAGCGGAAGGCTTCCACCAGGGGAGGCGGCAGGTCCCGGATGAAGCCCACCGTGTCGGTGAGCAGCAGCCGCCGCACCGAGCCCTCGGGGGTGGGCAGTTCCAGCCGCCGGGTGGCCGGATCAAGGGTGGCGAAGAGCTTGTCCTCGGCCAGCACCTCTTCGCCGGCCAGCGGCCTGGTGAGCGCGTTGAGGAGGGAACTCTTGCCCGCGTTGGTGTAGCCCACCAGGGCCAGCCGCCTCAGTTCCTGTCGTCCCTGTCTCAGACGGGCCCGGTGGTCCCCGAGCCGGCCCACGTCGCGCTGCAGCCGCTCGATGCGGCGGGCGATGGCGCGTCGGTCCTTCTCCAGCTGGGTCTCGCCGGGACCTCGGGTGCCGATGCCGCCCCCCTGCCGGGACAGACTCTGGCCGCGGCCGCTCAGCCGGGGCAGGCGGTAGCGAAGCTGGGCCAACTCCACCTGCAGTCGGCCGGCGCTGCTGGCGGCCCGCTGGGCGAAGAGATCCAGGATCAGCTCACTGCGGTCACTCACCGGTAGATCCAGGAGCCGTTCCAGGTTGCGGGCCTGCACCGGGGTGAGTTCCCGATCGGTCACCACCAGGCTGGCCTCAAGCCGGCGGGCCTCCAGGGCCGCCTCCCGCAGCTTCCCTTCCCCCCAGAGGATCTGGGGCGAGCCCGGCTGACGCTTCTGGCGCATCACCCCCACCGGCAGCGAACCGGCGCTGCGCACCAGCCCCTCCAGTTCGGCGATCTCCCGCTGGCTGTCGCTGTCCTCGCCCTGGACCAGGGCCAGCAGCAGCACCCGCTCCGGCCCCCGGTCCCGGGGGGGCGGGGTGGGGCCCGGC